>CAKVOK010000004.1 GCA_934792465.1 uncultured Clostridia bacterium
GAACAATTACAAAATGCCGAAAAAATTAGTATATGAGTGCATTTTGTAATTGTTCAGCAGTCATTAAATAATAAAATTCTTTGGCATAACCGTTTGAGGTCTTGCCTTTTCTATATATTCTACCGCAAAAAATATATTTGTCAAGTTTGAAAATTTTTACAATTATTCTTCAAAAAAACGGAGTTGCAGCAAAACGAAATCGTTTTGCCGCAACTACCCACAAGGATTTTTCCGCAATCCCTCAAATTCAATTACATCAAGCTTCTGTAAATCTCTGCAATTTCCTCAACGCTTGTATCTCTCGGATTTCCGGGACGGCAAGCGTCGGCATAAGCGGATTCCGCAAGTGCCGGAATATCCTCTTCTTTTACAATTCCTTTAAGTGTGGACGGTATACCGACGTCCTCGGAAAGCTTACGTACTGCGTCAACAGCTGCTTTGCGGTATTCCTCCGGAGTCATATCGTCAACGCCTTCAACTCCCATAGCCTTTGCAATATCCTTATACTTTTCTCCGGTATATTCGGCATTATAAGCCATAACAGCCGGAAGAAGTATAGCGCACGCCTTGCCGTGCGGAGTATCGTAATAAGCCGAAAGCGTATGTGCCATGGAGTGGTCTACACCAAGTCCTACGTTTGAAAAGCCCATGCCTGCCACATACTGACCGAGTGCCATGCCATCTCTGCCGTCTTTGCCGTTTTTCACCGCATCACGGAGCGAACGTGAAATTATCTCAATAGCCTTAATATGGAACATATCGGAAAGCTCCCATGCTCCTTTTGTTATATATCCCTCTATGGCGTGCGTCAATGCGTCCATGCCCGTAGCTGCCGTAAGCGACGCCGGCATTGTAGACATCATATCCGGGTCTACAACAGCCACAACCGGAATATCGTGAGCGTCAACGCATACAAACTTACGTTTCTTCTCAACGTCCGTAATAACGTAGTTTATAGTAACCTCCGCAGCAGTTCCCGCCGTTGTCGGTACTGCGATTATCGGAACGCATTTATTTTTTGTAGGTGCTACGCCCTCAAGCGAGCGCACGTCCGCAAATTCCGGATTTGCAATTATAATTCCTATTGCCTTTGAAGTGTCCATTGATGAACCGCCGCCTATAGCGACAATGCAGTCAGCACCGCAGGCTTTAAATTCTTCAACGCCGTGCCGGACATTTTCGATTGTCGGATTCGGCTTAATATCGGAATAAAGTTTGTACTCTATCCCCGCCTTTTCAATTAGATCGGTAACCTTTTGGGATACGCCGAATTTCACAAGATCCGGGTCTGATGCAACGAATACCTTTTTAAAGCCTCGGCTTTTAATCTCTTCCGGTATCGCATTGATAGCGCCTGCGCCATGGTAAGAAGTTTCATTAAGCATAAATTTGTTCATAAAGCAATCACCTTTCTATTTGATTATTTATATGAGCTTAGAAAAAAGTGACAAGACGGATTTTTTGTTCTGTGCGTCCCGTGCATTTTTATCAAGTTCCAACTACATTATACATCACAAATATGACATTGTCAAGAACAAAATATTACAAAATTATTAACATTTACAGCCGGTGTAATAAACCTCTTCTTCCGGCAGTCTATGCTACTCCTCTGATTTTCCTGTTTATAGTGCTGTTAAATTCTTTACATTCAATATTTCACTCTTTTTCGGGGCTTTATTGTCCTCTCATAAAGTCTATAAATCAAACAGGAGCCGTAGCAAAAATGCACAAACCGCATAAAGCGAAAAAATACCGGTATAAATACAAGCAGATAATTGTAAAAGGTAAACTAAAACAGATGTAGAAATTCGTTTGAGAGCGAATTTCTAAAATTAAATATTGCTTTATGCTATGAACAAATTTCGCCTTGCTTTTGCTCAGTTTGTCCGGTCTGCACTATTTCCCAAATACCCCAAAAAGGGTGCAGCAAAACGAAATCGTTTTCCTACACCCTCTTTTGGTTTAATAATTATTAAACTAATTCGATGATAGCCATAGGCGCAGCGTCACCGCGTCTTGGTTCTGCCTTTATAACTCTTGTATAGCCACCGTTTCTTTCTGCATACTTCGGAGCTATCTCGTCAAAAAGCTTTATTACAACTTCTCTTTTTGTAATATAACCGAGTGCCTGACGTTTGCTGCTTAATGTATTTTCTTTGCCTAATGTAATCATTTTATCTGCCATTGAACGGATTTCCTTAGCCTTTGCTTCGGTAGTCGTTATTCTGCCGTTTTCCAAAAGCTGTGTTACCATAGTTCTGAGTAACATTAATCTGTTTGCTGTACTGCGGCCTAATTTTCTTGTTCCGGGCATCTAATTCAACCTCCCTTTTCATGAACATACTTTGGTTTTACAAAGCTATGATTATTCTTCTTCTTTGCGCAGGGATAATCCCAATGCAACAAGCTTGCCGATTACTTCGTCTAAAGACTTTCTTCCAAGGTTTCTAACCTTAATCATGTCGTCTTCTGTTCTTGCGACGAGATCCTCAACAGTGTTAATACCTGCACGTTTTAAACAGTTATACGCTCTGACTGAAAGGTCAAGCTCTTCTATTGTCATTTCGAGAACCTTTGTCTTTGAATCGTCAGATTTCTTGATAACCGTGTCGGCATCCTTTGCGTTATCCGAAAGCTCAATAAAGAATCTGAGGTGGTCACTCAATATTTTCGCACTCAAGCTGACTGCTTCGTCCGGCGATATTACACCGTTTGTCCAAACGTCTATAGTAAGCTTATCATAGTCGGTAACCTGTCCCACACGTGTGTTTTCCACGGTGTAGTTTACCTTTACAACAGGTGTATATATCGAATCCACCTGTATTGTGCCTATTGCAGAATTGGACGTTTTCTTCTCGGCAGGGATATATCCTCTGCCTTTATTTACGATAATGTCCATATAAAGTCTGCCGTCTGAATTGAGTGTAGCTATCGGGAGTTCGGGATTCAAAATCTCGACGTCAGCGTCGCATTTTATATCCCTTGCATAAACTACTCCCTCGCCCACAGCGTCTATCTTTAATGTTTTCGGACCCTCGCCTTCGATTTTAACAATAAGCTGTTTCATGTTAAGTATGATGTCCGTTACATCTTCCTTAACACCGTCCATCTTTGTAATCTCGTGCTGAACGCCGTCAATTTTCACTGCGGTTACCGAACAGCCCTCTAAAGATGAAAGCATTATTCTGCGAAGCGAGTTACCAAGGGTCATTCCGTAACCTCTTTCCAGCGGTTCCGCAATGAATTTGCCGTATGTGCCATCGGGGCTTAACTCCACACGCTCTATACGTGGTTTTTCTATTTCTATCATGTATAAACCCTCCCTTTATTCTTTTTTAATATTCACTCACTTTATTGAGGGTACATTTATAAATGCTCATTAATAACCTAATTATTTGGAGTAAAGCTCTACTATGAGATGCTCTGCTATCGGTAAATCAATATCGTCACGCTGAGCATATGCTAAAACTTTTCCTGTTAATGTATTAGCGTCAAAGTCAAGCCATTTCGGTAATGTTTTTGTTGCATTAGCCTCTACGCTTGCTTTAATTACCTCAACATCTGTGCTTTTTTCGTTCACTGTTATAACATCTTCCGGTTTAACAAGCATTGAACAGATATTAGCTTTTTTTCCGTTAATCTTGAAATGGTTGTGGAGTATGAGCTGTCTTGCCTGCGCCCTTGACATTGCATATCCGAGTCTGTAAACTACGTTATCGAATCTGCTTTCAAGGATTGTGAGCAGGTTTTCACCCGTTATACCCTGTTTTCTTTCTGCCATTTCAAAATATTTGGCAAACTGTTTCTCCAAAACACCGTAATATCTTTTTGCTTTCTGTTTTTCACGCAGCTGTAAGCCGTATTCCGACATTTTCTTACGAGCCATACCATGCTGACCGGGTGCAAATGCTCTTCTGCCGATTGCACATTTTCCCGTGTAGCATCTGTCGCCTTTAAGATATAATTTTTCGCCTTCTCTACGACAAAGTCTGCATACTGAACCTGTATATCTTGCCATCTCGCACTTTCGCCTCCTTTAATTTAATTAAACACGTCTTCTTTTCGGTGGTCTGCATCCGTTGTGAGGTATTGGAGTATTATCTTTAATCATGCTAACTTCAAGACCTGCTGTCTGCAATGCTCTGATTGCAGCTTCTCTGCCGGATCCGGGACCTTTTACGTATACTTCAACCGATTTAAGTCCGTGTTCCATTGCAGCTTTTGCTGCTGTTTCCGCAGCCATCTGCGCAGCGAAAGGTGTGCTCTTTTTCGAGCCGCGGAAGCCAAGACCGCCTGCGCTTGCCCATGAAAGTGCATTTCCTGCTGTATCTGTTATTGTTACAATAGTGTTGTTAAAGGTTGAACGGATATGAGCCGCGCCTTTATCAACATTCTTTTTCTCACGACGTTTTCTTACAACTTTTTTCGTTGCTGCTTTAGCCATTATTTCCGCTCCTCCTTATTTCTTCTTATTTGCGATGGTCTTTCTCGGACCTTTTCTTGTTCTCGCATTTGTCTTTGTTTTCTGACCTCTTACCGGCAGACCTTTTCTGTGTCTTACGCCGCGGTAGCAGCCGATTTCCATTAATCTCTTAATATTAAGACCTATTTCTCTGCGAAGATCACCTTCTACATGATAATCTCTGTCGATTACATCTCTTAATTTTGCGAGATCGTCCTCTGTAAGGTCTTTTACTCTTGTGTCAGGGTTAATTCCTGTTTCTGCAAGAATTTTTGCAGCACTGGTTCTACCGATACCGAAGATATAGGTAAGACCAATTTCTATTCTTTTTTCTCTGGGTAAATCTACACCCGCGATTCTTGCCATTTGATTTTGCACCTCCTGCTAAATTTTCATTTACGGTTTATATTCCTAAGGGTACAAATCCATAATAGGTTTGCCAGCCGCTCCCCTTCATTCAGTAATATTAACCTTGTTTCTGTTTATGTTTAGGGTTCTCGCAGATAACCATTACTCTGCCTTTTCTTTTTATTACCTTGCATTTTTCACACATTGGTTTAACTGATGGTTTAACCTTCATTTTGGTTACCTCCTTCTATTTTGCTCTCCATGTTATTCTTCCTTTTGTAAGGTCATACGGCGAAAGCTCTATCGTAACCTTATCACCCGGAAGTATTTTTATGAAATTCATTCTGAGTTTTCCGGATATATGAGCCAATACCTTATGTCCGTTCGGAAGCTCAACCTGGAACATTGCATTCGGCAGTGCTTCAAGCACTGTTCCCTCGAATTCTATTACATCTTCTTTTGCCAAGGAAAATTCCTCCTTTTAGACCTTTTATATTCTTTTAAAAATATTTAATTCTTTGCGAAGTACTTTATCGGTTATTTCACTTATATCAATACGCTTATCCAAAACAGCAAGGTGTTTTGGATTTTTGCGTTTCGGCGCAGCGAGCTTTTTCGTTTTGCCGTTTGAAACATAGGCAAATCCGCCGTCTGTTCTCACAACAACATAATATTCCCCGCTGTCGTGCCCTTTCAGAGATTTCACTACCGTACCGCATTCAGGCTGCAAAACAATCACCTCATATTTTCGTTATTATTTCGCACTGCCCGTCTGTAATAATAACAGTATTTTCATAATGTGCCGATAGCGTATTATCTCTCGTAACATAAGTCCAGCCGTTTTTAAGGCGGCGAATATCGTATCCGCCGACATTGACCATAGGTTCTATGGCAATTGTCATTCCTTTTACGAGTCTCAGACCTCTGCCTGCCTGCCCGTAGTTCGGAACGTCCGGCGGCTCGTGGAGATTTGCACCCACACCGTGACCTATCAGTTCACGGACTACCGAATAACCGTTTTCCTCAACAAATGCTTGTATAGCGTGACCTATATCGCCCAGTCTGCTGCCTGCTCTTGCAAATTCAATTCCTTTGTAAAAGCTTTCTTTGGTAACATCTATAAGCCTTTGCGCTTCCGGAGATATCTTGCCTACCGCAAAAGTTCTTGCGGCGTCCGCATGATAGCCTTTATAGCACACGCCCACGTCTACACTTATTATATCACCATCTTCAAGTACTCTGTCGCCCGGTATGCCATGCACAATTTCGTTATTCACGGAAGCGCATATACTTGCCGGAAAACCTTCGTAATTTAAGAAGGACGGTTTAGCTTTTTGTTTGGTTATATACTTATGCGCAAGCGTATCAAGCTGTTTTGTCGTAACTCCGCTTTTCGAATGTTCTTTCAAAAGCTGAAGTGTTTCATGCAAAATCTTTCCTGCATGGCGCATAAGCTCTAATTCACTTTCAGACTTAATTGTTACCATAATTTTCACCCAACGCTTTAAATATTTTTTCTTTTATCATATCAACATCTCCCGTTCCGTCAATGCTGATAAGCTTTCCAAGCTTTTTATAAAAAGCAACCAAAGGCTCCGTTTGCTTATGGTAAACAGAAAGTCTTTTTCTTACTGTTTCTTCCGTATCATCTTCACGCCGGTAAAGCTCTGCTCCGCATTTATCGCAGCTGTTTTCCTGCTTCGGAGGATTATTCACCGTATGGAACACAGCTCCGCAGCTTTTACATTCTCTGCGACCCGTTATCCTATGAATAACTTCTTCATCGCTTACGTTGATAAGCAGTGCTTTTTCAATCTCGATACCGTGAGTTTCGGCAAATTCCGCCTGGACGACGGTTCTCGGAAATCCGTCGAGGATATAACCGTTTTTGCAGTCGTCCATAGCAAGTCTTTGCTTAACCATTTCCAATATGAGATCATCGGGAACGAGTTCACCGTTGTCAATATAGCTTTTTGCCTTATTGCCGAAAACCGAAGACGCACTTATCTCTTGTCTGATTATGCTGCCGGTTGAGATTGAAGGAATGCCATAAAATTCTTTCAAGAATCCCGACTGTGTTCCCTTTCCCGACGCCGGCGGTCCAAGCAATATAAGTTTCATAATTTCAGCCTCTTTAAATTAATCCAAAAAACCTTTATAATTTCTCATAAGCATCTGTGATTCAATCTGACGGTATGTTTCGATTGCAACACCAACCAAGATAAGGAGTGATGTACCGCCGAACGATACCGCAATGTTTCCGCGGCTCATAAGAATCGGAAGAACTGCAACAAGAGCTATTGCAATAGAACCTATTACAGTAACCTTATTCATTACTTTCGTGATGAAGTCCGATGTCGGTCTGCCCGGTCTTATGCCAGGTATAAATCCGCCGTTTGCTTTAATATTATTAGACATTTCTATCGGATTGTAAATCATAGCCGTATAGAAGAATGTAAAGAATATTATAAGCACAAAGTATAATACCGCATAAAGCCAGGATGTTGAGAACCAGTTAATCCATTTTACATCGCCCGATGTGAACAATCTTGCGATTGTTGCCGGGAACGAAAGGATTGAGCTTGCAAAGATTATAGGAATAACTCCCGCCATTGATACTTTGAACGGAATATGCGTACTCTGTCCGCCGTACATCTTTGTTCCGAGCATTCTCTTTGCATACTGAACCGGAATTCTTCTTTCCGCATCATTTATCATTACTACAAACGCAACGGCTACGAGGCAGAGCACAAGCACGAGAAGCGCTTTCCACCACTGTTCAAGAGCCATCTGATATAATGTGGCAAGCATTGTAGGTATTCTTGTTACGATACCTGCGAAGATAATAATCGAAATACCGTTTCCGATACCTCTGTCCGTTATCTGCTCGCCTATCCACATCAGGAATGCAGTACCTGCAGTGAATGATAATGTTATTGTTACAAAACTTAAAAATCCGGGATTTGTGAGTGAGCCTGTGCTGTTTGCAAGACCTACATAAAGTCCCGACGCCTGTATGAACGCAAGTATTACCGTGAGATAACGAGTCCATTTAGCGAGTAATTTTCTGCCTTCCATACCTTCCTGAGCTATCTTCTCAAGCGAAGGAATCGCAACTGTCAAAAGCTGTATTATAATTGACGAGTTTACATACGGTGTAATACTCATCGCAAATATCGAAGCATTCTGCATAGCTCCGCCGGATATTATGTTTACAAGATCAAACACTGTTCCTGAACCCGAACCGATACCCATGAGATTTTTAAGTGCGTCCTTAGCTATTCCCGGTACGGGTATTACCGTGCCGAGCTGGAATATTATAAGCCAGAACATTGTGAAAAGCAATTTTTTTCTGAGGTCAGGTAATCTCCAAGCATTAACTAATGTCTTAATCACCTTAAATCACCTCAGCCTTTCCTCCTGCCGCTTCTATTTTAGATTTAGCTGATGCTGTAAATCTTACGGCTTTTACGGTAAGCTTCTTTGTAATCTCTCCGTTTCCGAGGATAACTATACCGTCTTTAATTTTCTTTATAACACCGTTTTCTTTAAGAAATTCTGCTGTTATTTCAGTACCGTTGTCGAATTTTTCCAAATCACTGATTTTTACTTCAACATATGATTTTGCAAATATATTGGTAAAACCGCGTTTCGGAAGTCTTCTGTACAAAGGCATCTGACCGCCTTCAAAACCCGGTCTTACGCCGCCGCCTGAACGAGCGTTCTGACCTTTATGACCCTTACCGGCTGTTTTGCCGTTTCCGCTTCCGTGACCACGACCTATACGTTTAACGTCTTTTACGGAACCCGGTGCGGGTGATAATTCGTTTAAGCGCATAATTGCACCTCCTTCAATTATATTTCTTTTACGTCGATAAGGTGTACGACTTTTTTCACCATACCCATTATCTGTGGATTTGCATCATGCACCTTGACATCTCTTATTTTTTTCAGTCCAAGTGCTTTAAGTGTTGCTATCTGATCTTTTTTGCAACCTATGGAGCTTTTAACCTGTGTTATTTCTAATTTAGCCATTTTTAGCCCCTCCTTAACCTAAAAGTTCTTTTACGGTTTTTCCGCGTCTTGCCGCAACGTCTTCTGCGCTGTTAAGACCCGAAAGTCCTGCAACAGTTGCGTTTACAACGTTACGAGGATTGTTTGAACGCAGACATTTTGTTCTTATATCTCTGATTCCTGCAAGCTCAAGCACTGCACGTACTGCACCGCCTGCGATAACTCCGGTACCGGGTGCTGCCGGTTTCATCAAAACCTCGCCTGCTCCGGATTTACCTATCGTTTCATGGGGTATTGTCGTACCTACCATAGGAACTGTTACTAAGTTCTTTTTAGCGTCTTCGATAGCTTTTCTTACTGCTTCCGGTATTTCAGCCGCTTTACCGTTGCCGTATCCTACGTGACCGTTCTTATCGCCGACAACAACAAGTGCACTGAAACGGAAAGTTCTACCGCCCTTTACAACCTTAGCAACACGTCTTATGCTAACTACAGACTCTTCTAATTCCAAGCTATTTGCATCTATATATTCCTGCATAGTGTTCCCCTCCTTCTTATTAGAATTCAAGGCCGCCCTCACGCGCACCGCTGGCCAGCTCTGCTACTCTACCGTGGTATACATATCCGCCACGATCGAATACAACTTGCTTTATACCTTTTTCCAAAGCTTTTTTAGCTACCATTTCGCCGATTGCATGAGCTGCCTCTTTATTTCCGCCGTTACCACTGAAACTGCTTTCTAATGTGGAGGCGGATACCAATGTTATACCTTTTGTATCGTCTATTATCTGAGCGTATATATTTTTTGCGCTTCTGAATACGCAAAGTCTCGGACGCTCAGCCGTTCCGTTTATAAACTTACGTACACGTTTGTGACGTTTGATTCTTGATACATTACTGCTTTTTTTGTTTATCATTGTAACGTCCTCCTTTCATTATTTCTTCTTGGCGCCGGTCTTACCTTCTTTACGTCTGATGTGTTCATCAACGTATTTAATACCTTTGCCCTTATACGGCTCCGGAGGTCTCTTTTCTCTTACTACGGCCGCAAACTGACCAACTTCCTGTTTGTCTATACCTTTAATAATAATCGAGTTGGGACTTGGAACTTCTATTGTGATTCCGCCTGTTTCTTCCATTTCAACCTGATGTGAATATCCCAGGTTCATAACAAGCTTATTACCCTGTTTTGCTGCTCTGTAACCAACACCGTTTACTTCAAGCGCTTTTGAATATCCTTCGCTTACGCCTACAACCATGTTGTTTATAAGAGTTCTTGTAAGACCGTGGAGAGATTTGTGCATCTTATCTTCCGAAGGTCTTTTTACAATAACTTCCGAACCCTCTACGCTTATTATCATATCGGGGTGAAGAGTTTTTGTAAGTGTTCCCTTAGAACCTTTTACGGTTACAACGTTACCTTCGCCGACTTTAACTTCAACACCTGCCGGTATTGTTATCGGCATTCTGCCTATTCTTGACATTTATATTACCTCCTTGGGTTAATTGAGCGGTCATTGCCGCGTTTCGCCCTGTATTTAAATTACCAAATGTATGCGAGTACTTCTCCGCCTATACCTGCTTCTCTTGCTTTCTTATCGGTCATTATACCTTTTGAAGTAGAGATTATGGCAATTCCGAGACCTCTGATTACTTTCGGAAGTTCATCTTTGCCGGCATAAACTCTGAGACCGGGTTTACTTACTCTCTTAAGGCCTGTTATTGTTTTTGCCTTGCTTGCGCCGTATTTAAGAGTAATTCTAATTATACCCTGTTTGTTATCGTCGATTAACTGATAACTTTTTATATAACCTTCCGCAGCCAGGATTTCAACTATAGCCTTCTTCTGATTCGAAGCCGGTACATCTACAGTTTCGTGTTTTGCATTAGCTGCATTTCTTATTCTTGTAAGCAAATCTGCAATAGGATCAGTTATTTGCATATTGTTTACCTCCTTCCTTACGGTAAAACATTACCAACTTGCCTTTTTGACACCGGGGATTTGGCCTTTGTAAGCTAACTCTCTGAAGCATATACGGCAAATACCGAATTTTCTGAGATAAGCATGAGGTCTTCCGCAAATTTTGCATCTGTTGTAATATCTTGTGCTGAATTTCGGTGGTCTCTGTTGTTTTAATACCATAGCCTTTTTAGCCATTGTGTTTTGCCCCCTCTCAGTTTTTGCTGAACGGAGCGCCCATCAAACTCAAAAGTTCGCGAGCCTCCTCGTCTGTATTTGCTGTTGTTACCATTATTATGTCCATACCTCTGACTTTGTCTATTTTATCATATTCAATTTCAGGGAATATGAGCTGTTCTTTAACACCCATAGAATAGTTGCCTCTGCCGTCGAATGAGTTCGGGTTGATTCCGTGGAAATCTCTTACACGGGGAAGAGCCACGTTGAACAATCTGTCCAAGAACTCATACATTTTATCTGCACGAAGCGTTACCTTTATACCGATGTTTGTTCCCTCACGAAGCTTAAAGTTAGCTATTGAATTTTTAGCTTTTGTTACAACAGGTTTCTGACCTGTGATAGCTGTGAGGTCCGTTATAGCCGCATCGATTACTTTCGGATTGTCTTTTGCTTCTCCGAGACCTATATTAATAACAATTTTATCTAATTTAGGTATTTGCATCGGACTCTTGTATGAAAATTTGCTCATAAGCGCAGGTGCTACCTCGCTTACATACTTATCTTTAAGTCTTGCCATCCTATGCTTCCTCCTTTCACAAGTATTAGTCTATAATCTCAAGACACTTCTTGCAGTATCTTGATTTCTCGCCGTTTTCCAAAACCTTTCTGCCTATACGTGTAGGTTTGCCGCATTTCGGGCATACACGCATTACCTTGCAGCCGTATATCGGAGCTTCTTTTTCAAGTCTGCCGCCGGCTTCACCCTGTCTGCGAGGTTTTGAATGACGAATTACCATATTTACTTTTTCAACAAGGATTTTTCCGGATTTCGGGTCAACAGAAATAACCTTGCCTTTTTTACCTTTATCCTTACCGGTGATTACTACAACTTCATCGCCGGACTTTAAATGGTATTTACTCATTTAAGCTTGCCTCCCTTTCGATCAAAGTACTTCCGGAGCAAGTGATAAAATCTTCATGTATTCTTTATCTCTAAGCTCTCTTGCTACAGGTCCGAAGATACGTGTACCTCTTGGGTTTTTATCATCTTTAATTATAACTGCAGCGTTTTCATCGAATCTTATATATGAACCGTCTGCACGACGTGCTCCTTTTACCGAGCGAACGATTACAGCTTTAACAACGTCACCTTTTTTAACAACTCCGCCGGGTGTACCCTTTTTTACCGAAGCTACAACAACGTCGCCTATTGCCGCATATCTTCTTCCGCTGCCTCCGAGAACTCTTATACACATAAGCTCTTTTGCACCGGTGTTGTCCGCAACTTTAAGAAGTGTTTGCTGTTGAATCATGGTTAGTCCACTCCTTCCTCTATTTTAAATTACTGTGCTTTTTCAACTATTTCAACAAGACGCCATCTCTTATCCTTTGAAAGAGGTCTTGTTTCCATAACTTTTACTTTGTCCCCTATACCGCATACATTGTTTTCGTCATGCGCTTTTAATTTATAAGTGTTTTTAACAATCTTGCCGTATAAAGGATGCTTTACATGGTTAGCGATTGCAACTACGATGGTTTTATCCATTTTATTGCTTATAACTGTGCCAATTCTTGTTTTTCTGTAATTACGTTCCACAGTCAAAATCCTCCTTTCTTAAACTATCAAACAGACTCTTTTATTTCGTTTTCGCGTAAGATAGTTTTAACTCTGGCGATTGTCTTTTTCACTTCCACCATTTTCATAGGATTATCTAATTGGTTGGTGGCATGTTGAAATCTTAAATTAAAGAGTTCGGCTTTGAGCTCTTTTAACTGAAGCTCAAGTTCCTGAGCCGAAAGCTCACGAAGCTTACTTGTTTTCATTTGCGTCACCTTCCGTTTCTGCGCTGCTGCGAGCTATTATTTTACATTTGATAGGCAGTTTGTGAATAGCACGTGTGAGAGCTGCTCTTGAAATCTCTTCAGAAACTCCCGCTATTTCAAACAATACTCTATCGGGTTTTACAACTGCTACCCAGTATTCCGGAGAACCTTTACCACTACCCATTCGAGTTTCGGCAGGTTTCTGTGTTACCGGCTTATCGGGGAATATTTTAATCCATACCTGACCGCCACGTTTTGTATATCTTGTCATAGCAATACGGGCTGCCTCTATCTGATTGCTGGTTATCCAGCCGGGCTCTAAAGCCACTATACCGAAATCACCGTGAGCAAGCGTATTACCGCGTAATGCTCTGCCTTTCATGCGGCCTCTCTGTACTCTGCGGTATTTCACTCTTTTAGGCATTAACATTATTTTGCTCCTCCTTCCGCTTTGCGAACTCTTTTATTTTCAGGAAGAACTTCACCTTTATATATCCATACTTTTACACCGATTTTACCGTATGTTGTATTTGCTTCGGCAAATCCGTAGTCGATATCGGCTCTCAAAGTCTGCAAAGGTATTGTACCTTCATGATACTGCTCTGTACGTGCGATTTCAGCACCGCCGAGACGACCGGAGCAAGCAGTTTTGATACCCTTGGCACCAAGTTTCATTGCTCTGCCCATAACAGATTTCATTGCACGTCTGAAAGATATTCTCTTTTCGAGCTGTGCTGCTATGTTTTCGGCAACAAGCTGTGCGTCTGCGTCTGCATTCTTAACTTCAACGATGTTTATAGCAACGTCTTTGCCTATCATGTCTACAAGTTCTTTTCTGAGTTTTTCAATTTCACTGCCGCCTCTTCCGATTACGATACCCGGTTTTGCAGCACTGATATTGATAAACACTTTGTTTATTTTACGTTCTATTTCAATTTTGGGAACTCCTGCGAGGAAGAGTTTCTTTTTGATAAATTCTCTTATCTTAACATCTTCTACAAGATAATCCGAAAATGATTTCTTATCGGCAAACCATTTTGAATCCCAATCTTTTATTACACCTACTCTAAGTCCGTGTGGATGTACCTTCTGACCCATTATTACACCTCCTTATTCTTTTTCTTTCAATACTAATGTTATGTGGCTTGTGCGTTTGTTTATACGGAACGCTCTGCCTTGTGCTCTTGGCATAATTCTCTTTAATATCGGTCCGGGATTAGCGTATGCTTCTGCAACATAAAGCTTATCCACATCCATATTGAAATTGTTTTCGGCATTAGCCATCGCCGATTTCAAAACTTTTATTAATAATTCAGAACCAGCCTTTGGTGTATGGCGAAGAATACCCATCGCCTCGCCTACAGGCTTATTTCTGATAAGGTCGTTTACTATTTTCACCTTACGCGGTGAAATACGGGCATATCTATGGGTTGCGCGTGCTTCCATGCCTCGTTCCTCCTTTCTTATACACCGAACACGGGAATCCCGCTTCGGCAAGCCCGGGGCTTAATTATTTTACTGCTGTCTTTGAACCCGAATGACCTTTAAAGGTACGTGTCGGTGCAAATTCGCCGAGCTTATGACCTACCATATCCTCCGTAACATATACGGGAACGTGTTTGCGGCCGTCGTGTACAGCTATTGTGTGGCCTACCATTTCCGGAAATATGGTAGATGCTCTTGACCATGTTTTAACAACCGTTTTCTTTCCGGTTTCGTTTAACTCATTAATTTTTTTAAGGAGTTTTTCATGGACAAAAGGCCCTTTTTTAATTGATCTGCTCATTATCCTTCCTCCTTATATTACTTCGATTTTCTCGATTTTATGATATATTTGTTTGTAGCTTTCTTTCTTGAGCGCGTCTTATAACCAAGTGCCGGTTTACCCCAAGGAGTAACAGGGCTCGGAAGACCGATAGGCGATTTACCTTCACCACCGCCGTGAGGGTGATCGTTCGGGTTCATTACAACACCACGAACCGTAGGTCTGATACCCATGTGACGTTTTCTGCCGGCTTTACCGATTGATACGTTTTCATGGTCGATGTTACCTACAAGACCTATTGTTGCTTTACAATCAAGACTTACAAGTCTAACTTCTCCCGACGGAAGTCTTACCTGAGCATATTTGCCTTCTTTAGCCATAAGCTGTGCGCTTACGCCTGCGCTTCTTGCAAGCTGTGCGCCCTTGCCCGGAACAAGTTCAATATTGTGAATCGTTGTACCGAGAGGAATATCAGCGAGCTTCAAAGTGTTTCCGGCAACTATATCCGCACCTTCGCCGGATACTATTTCCGCACCTACTTTAAGACCGTAAGGAGCTATGATATATCTCTTTTCGCCGTCTTCGTACTGAACGAGTGCAATATTCGCACTGCGGTTCGGATCGTACTCGATAGTAAGCACTGTTGCTTTCATTCCGTCTTTATTTCTCTTGAAATCTATTACTCTGTATTTTCTTCTGTTGCCGCCGCCTCTGTGACGAACAGTAATTCTGCCGTATGAGTTTCTGCCGGCATTTTTGTCAAGCTTTTCAAGAAGTGATTTTTCAGGTTTGTTTGTCGTAATTTCTTCAAAGGTAGAAACCGTCATAAATCTTCTTGCCGGAGAAGTAGGATTATATTTTCTTATTGCCATAATTGTTTTCCTCCTTCTTAAGCCATGCCATCGAAGAACTCAATTGTCTTGCTGTCTTCAGTCAATGTTACAACAGCTTTTTTCCAATCCGCTCTTTTACCGATGTTCATGCCCATTCTCTTGTATTTACCGAGTACGTTCATTGTGTTTACCGCCTGAACCTTAACACCGAACAATTCCTCGATTGCATTTTTTATCTGAACTTTGTTTGCACGTTTTGCTACCTTGAAGGTGTACTTTCTTTCCTGCATCTGTGACATACTCTGTTCCGTTATGATAGGTTTTACTATGATATCGTGTGCTGTCATCATGCATACACCTCCTCAATCTTTGATATTGCAGCCTTAGACGCTACAAGGTAATCATATTTCAGAATCTGATAAACGTTAATCGTATCTGCAAATGTTGTTTCAACATTCGGGATATTTCTTGCCGAGAGATAAACGTTCTTATTAACAGCTTCCGTAACTATGAGAGCCTTCGGAGCGTTTATGCTTTCAAGCATATTAACGATTGTCTTTGTTTTGATTTCATCTGCCTTGATGTCATCTATAACAATAAGCTCGCCTTCTGCAACTTTAGCTGAAAGAGCTGATTTAAGCGCAAGTCTTCTGAGCTTTTTATTAAGTGTATATCTGTATGAACGCGGTTTCGGTCCGAGTGCTACTCCGCCGCCTGTCCACTGCGGTGAACGTATACTTCCCTGTCTTGCACGTCCTGTTCCCTTTTGTCTCCAAGGTTTTCTTCCGCCGCCGCGTACCTCTGTACGGGTTTTTGTACTCTGCGTTCCCTGTCTCTGGTTTGCCAAATAATTGACTACTACCTGGTGAATTGCCGATTTGTTGATTTCCGCTCCGAAAATGTTTTCGGAAAGCTCCATCGTACCGACGCTTTCACCTGCCATGTTAAGTATTGCTACGTTAGGCATCGTATATCCTCCTTTCGGTAAAAATTATATTACTTTCCTGATTTTACTGTACTTTTAATATATACAAGTCCGCCTTTAGGTCCGGGTATTGCGCCTCTTACCAAGATAAGATTTCTTTCGGCATCAACTCTTGCAATGTCGAGGTTTTGAATTGTAACCTGTTCATTACCGTAATGTCCCGGAAGCTTTTTGCCCTTATAAACTCTTGACGGATCCGAGCAAGCGCCCATTGAACCAACGCCTCTGTGATAACCGGAGCCGTGAGTCATAGGACCTCTGTGTGTATTCCACCTTTTAACCGTACCCGTATATCCGCGGCCTTTTGTTCTGCCCGTAACGTCTACGCATTCTCCCGCTTCAAATGTATCGGCTTTGATTTCATCACCTACATTTAAGGAAGAAATGTCATCGAGTCTGAACTCACGAAGATATCTCTTGTAAGCTACACCCGCTTTGTCAAAGTGACCTTTTAAAGGCTTGTTCATTTTTCTTTCTTCCTTGTCGGCGAAACCGAACTGAACTGCCTCATAACCGTCTGTTTCAACAGTTTTCTTCTGTACTACCACGCACGGACCTGCTTCAACAACAGTTACCGGAATCATTTTTCCGTCTTCGCAAAAAAGCTGAGTCATACCGAGCTTTTTTCCTAAAATTGCTTTTTTCATTTTCCTTTACACCTCCATCTGGTTATTGGTTGACCTAAGCCAACATGACCGGAAATGCCATACTCATGACCTGTATGTCTTTCCTTATTATATAAAACCTTTCGGGTTTTACCGTTACTTAAACGAATTATACCAACTTGATTTCTATCTCAACGCCTGCCGGCAAATCAAGTCTTTTCAGTGCTTCCATCGTCTTGGGAGCCGGTGATATAATATCGATGAGTCTTTTATGAGTGCGAAGCTCAAACTGTTCTCTCGAATCTTTATATTTGTGTACCGCTCTTAATATTGTAACTACTTCCTTTTTTGTCGGAAGAGGAATAGGACCTGATACCTTAGAACCTGTTCTTTTTGCAGTTTCAACGATTTTTTCCGCCGACTGATCTATTAAAGAATGATCGTATGCTTTAAGTCTTATTCTCATTTTTGATGTACTTGCCATAAATGTCGCCTCCTGAAATAAATATTAGCTGTTTCGTGTTTTGCGACAAACAATTTCTGCACACTTATCCGGGTGTGTCATGCTCACCCATCAAAATAACCCGGGGCATAGTAACCTCCGGGCACACAACGCAATATCCCGCCTATAACACAGGTATCAACGGAATATACAGTCTTTTGTGTACAGTGACTCTGCCGCCCGGTTTAAAATCGGACAAATCTCCACGGAAATTCCCAAGCTTCTTGAGTGCAACCTCCCGCTTCATCGACCGCCTATAGTCACAGCCTTATTATTATACCATATTTTTTATACAATTACAATAGTTTATATGTATAAATTTATTTTTTTGTCAAACTGTTTTTTATACATATTATACAAATTTCATCATAAAACTTTTATATTGCATTTTTGTGTTGACTTTTCCCACAAAAACACTTATAATATATGATATTGATTAAACATAAGGGAGGATTTACCGTGACTGATATAATAAAAAAGGAAGCGCATGACGCCGTTGAACAAATTATTGAGGCGGCAAACTTAAAAAGCGGTTCGATATTCATAGCCGGCTGTTCGACAAGCGAAATATTAGGTCAGAAAATAGGAACGATGTCAAGCTTCGATACCGCAAAAGAGGTTTTTTCGGAAATTTACGGTGTTCTCAGGAAAAACGGCATATATCTTGCGGCGCAGTGCTGCGAACATCTGAACCGTGCAATGATAATCGAGCGAGAGCTTGCCGATAACTTAAACATACCTATAGTAAATGTACGCCCGATGCCCAAAGCCGGCGGTTCTTTCGCAACCGCAGCATACGAAAGCTTTGAAAGTCCGGCGGCAGTCGAAAATATTCTCGGCGATGCAGGTATAGACATAGGCGGAACGCTTATCGGAATGCATCTTAAGCCCGTAGCCGTGCCGCTGCGCATATCGGTTAAAAAAATAGGCGAAGCAAACATAATCTGTGCGAGAACCCGCCCGAAATTTATTGGCGGCAGCCGTGCGCATTATGACGAATCAATGCTTTAACAGGAAAGGAATACTCATGGAATCTACAAAAGAAAATAAAATGGGCACAGCCCCAATGCTCGGACTTATAATGTCCATGTCGCTGCCTGCGATGTTTTCCATGCTTATACAAGCACTTTACAACATTGTTGACAGCTACTTCGTATCGAAAATCAGCGAGGACGCAATGACGGGCGTATCTCTCGCCTTTCCGCTGCAAATGCTTCTGATTTCCGTTGCCGTGGGTACGTCAATCGGTATAAATTCGCTTGTATCAAGACGCCTCGGCGAAAAGAACTTCGGCGAGGCCGACAGTGCGGCGGCTCACGGGCTTATTTTGGCATTTTTATCCTGGATTGCTTTTGCAATTATAGGTATAACCTGCGTCAAGCCTTTCATCTCCATGTTTGACGCAACTCCGTCGGCTTCCGCATATGCGATTTCGTACTCCGAAATCGCACTGATATTCTCATTCGGATGTCTTATCGAGATAGCACTCGAAAAAACTCTTCAGGCAACGGGAAACATGATATACCCGATGATATTTCAGCTGATAGGCGCCATAACAAACGTAATACTCGACCCGATTATGATTTTCGGACTTTTGGGATTCCCGAAGCTCGGCGTTGCCGGTGCCGCAATCGCAACGGTTACGGGTCAGATACTGGCAATGTTTTTCAGCATATACATTATGTTTGCGAAAAAGCACGCAGTCAAGATACATATAAAAGGATTTAAATTCAGCGGCAAAACCGTAAGGGATATATATGCCGTGGGATTTCCTTCAATAATAATGCAGTCTATCGGAAGTCTTACAACAACGATAATGAATGCGCTGCTGATTACGTTCAACCAGTCCGCCGTATTCGTTTTCGGCGCATACTACAAGCTTCAAAGCTTCGTATTTATGCCGGTTTTCGGACTCACGCACGGTGTAATGCCGATAATGGGATACAACTTCGGAGCAAAAAACAAAAAACGTCTGTTGTCGGCTCTGAAAATCGGTTCAATAATAGCTTGCATAATAATGATTGTCGGAACGATAATATTCCTTGCATTTCCGGATAAGCTTCTCGGCATATTCAATGCAAAACCGTCCACGCTCGAAATCGGTGTTCCGGCACTCCGTACAATATGCTTAAGCTTTGTATTCGCCGCAATCGGAATCCTGTTTTCGACAATATTCCAGGCAACGGGCAACGGCTTATACAGCCTGATAATTTCAATACTCCGTCAGCTTGTGCTGCTCGTTCCGTTCGCATTTGTACTGAGCAAAATAAGCCTGCGTGCAACGTGGTTTGCTTTTCCGCTTTCGGAAATATGCTCTTGTGCGGTAAGTATATTAATGCTGATACGCTTATATAAAAACCAAATAAAAAATTTATAAAAACAGACATACCGCATAAAGCAAGACTTTACCTTGCTTTTGCTCAGTTTGTCCGGTATACGCTATTTTTCTAAAGTCCTTATAGAGAGGAGGTTGCGGCAAAACGAAATCATTTTGTTGCAACCTCTTTATTTTAACAAAAATATATTGACTAAGACATAAATTTGTAGTATAATTAGAATATGCATTTAAAATCAAAAAGAAAGGATGAATATTTGATGGAAAGCGTAATTGAAATAAATAATCTTGTCAAAAAATACGGCACATCAACGGTACTCGACAACGTGACTTTCGACGTTAAAAAAGGCGAAATTCTCGGGTTTCTCGGACCTAACGGTGCCGGCAAATCAACAACTATGAATATTCTCACGGGATACATATCAAGCTCCGGAGGAAGCGTACGTGTCTGCGGATACGATATACTTGAAAATCCGAATGAGGTGAAACGCAGAATAGGTTATCTGCCGGAAATCCCTCCTTTATATATGGATATGACCGTGAGCGAGTATTTAAACTTTGTGTATAACCTGAAGAAAGTGAAGCTCGGACGCGAGAAACACCTGAAAGAGGTTATGAACGCAGTGGATATATACGAGGTTAAGGGTCGGCTTATAAAGAACCTCTCAAAGGGATATAAGCAGAGAGTCGGACTGGCTCAGGCACTCGTAGGCAATCCCGAAGTGCTTGTTTTGGACGAGCCTACCGTAGGTCTTGACCCAAGGCAGATAATAGAAATACGAAATGTTATAAAAAAACTCGGCACGGAACGTACAATTATATTAAGCACACATATTTTGCAGGAGGTTTCCGCAATATGCGACAGAGTTGTTATTATCAACCGCGGCAAAATTGCCGCAGAAGATACGATTACAAATCTGTCCGGAGGCAGAGGCAAATATCTCCTGCGTGTGGAAACGACAAAAACCGCAGCACGTGAGCTTGCGGAATCGTTGCCGGAGGTTGCTTCGGCATACGACATGGGCATTCGTGAAAAAGGAACGGTTGACATAGGTGTGGAAGCCTGCGACGGCAAGGATATACGCCGTGCGCTGTTCAGGGCATTTGCAGCAAAAAACATACCGATTCTCTTATTCAAGCCGCTTGAAAAAACGCTTGAAGAAATATTCATCGGCATAACAAGCGGAAACGATACGGCACAAACGTTGGAAAAGCCGGTAACAGTTAATGAAAGTGAGGAGGAAAACTGATGTTTGCGATATTTAAAAAAGAAATAAGAAACTACTTTTTAACTCCTATAGGCTACATATTTATAAGTCCTTTCATTTTGCTTTCGGCAATGTTTTTCATACAGGGTGTTGTTTATTATCAGACGGCACGTGTAGACTACATATTATCGCCCGTTAATATAATATGTCTGTTTATCGTACCTATACTGACAATGCAGCTTTTTGCCGAAGAGCGCAACAAAAAGACGGATCAGCTGCTGATAACCGCTCCCGTCAACGTATATGAAATAGTTGTGGGAAAATATCTTGCGGCATTCGCAGTATTTTTTGCAGCGCTTGCGTTTACGTTTATTTATACAATAATATTGTTTGTAATAGGCAAACCGGTACTCAGCGAGGTTATAGGCTCGTATCTCGGATTTATACTAATATGGGCGGTTTTCATATCGGTAGGCATATTCATATCGTCACTGACGGAAAGCCAGGTTGTGGCAGCCATACTCACGTTTATGGTATTGCTTGTGCTTTATTCCATAGACAGCTGGACGGCGTCAATCACGCAGCCGGTTGTAAAAACGGTTATCGGCTGGCTTTCGGTATTCAAACGTTACAGCAATTTCCAGATAGGACTCTTGAGTCTGCCGGACGTGCTGTATTATCTTAGTTTCGTGTTCGTAATGCTGTTTCTGACGGCACGCAACATCGAAAAACGCCGTTATAATTGACGGGAGGTACGGAAAATGAAAAGTAAAAATACAAAATATAAATTAAATTCATGGATTGTATCCATTGTCGCAATAGCGGCTATAGTCCTTGTAAACGCTATTTTTACGGGACTTGAACAAAAGCTGCCTTTGAAAATCGATTTGACGGAAGCCAAACAGTTTGAAATTTCCTCGGAAACGAAAAACGTAATGAAAAAGCTTGATAAAGACGTCAACGTTTCCGTTCTCGGCAGTGAGGAAAACATTTCTCCTATCGTTAAGGAATACATGGACAAATACAAGGCAATGAGCAGCAAATTTAAGGTTGAATACATAGATGTATACAAGAACCAGGCTCTGCTCTACACATATCAGTCCAAAGGCGAAAACGTTTCGGACGGCGACCTTATCGTGGAGTGCGGAAACAAATACAAAATAATCGCTTCGTCCTCGATATATTCGGATTCCATGTCGCTCGGCGACGATGAGCAGATGTACAGCTTCGAACTTGAAACAAAGCTTACAAATTCAATCGTAACGGTTACGGGAATGATGAAAGAATCCGCCATATATTTCTTAAGCGGACACGGCGAGGGAGAATCCTCGGCACTTAAGACAAATCTCGATACCATGGGATATAAAAACGATACGGTAAACATCATAAACGAGAATATACCGGAAGATGCAAAACTTCTGATTACGGTTACTCCGAGCGGAGATTTCACGGAAGATGAATGCGACAAAATCGATAAATTCCTGGACGGCGGCGGAAATCTGCTTGCGGTTTATACACCGGGAATGGCTAAACTTGAACGTTTTGAAAGCTACCTTGCCGAATGGGGAATAGTTCCGCAGCAGGACGTTGTTCTTGAAAAAGACGATTCGAGAGTTATCCAAAATCCTCTTATAATGCTTCCGGATTTGAAAGACCACGATATCACAAAAAATCTTATATCGCAGGAAATTACACCTATTTTCTACGGCACGATAAGCTTCGGCATAAAGGACGACAACACGCAGCGTGCGACGGTCACGTCAATTGCGGAATCTACCTCTAAATCAATAGGAAAAGCCAATCTCGAATCTTCAAATACAAGTCTTGAGGATGGCGATATTCAAGGTCCTCTTTCACTGGCGGTCGTTTCCGAGAGAACCGGCGACAAGCCGGCTCGTATAATGGCTATCGGCAGTGCGGCAGCTCTGGAACTTCCCGAGCAGCTGAGCGGTACAAAGGCAAATTCGCAGTTTGTTACAAGCTCCGTAACATGGCTTACAAACAACCAAAATAACCTGAAAATATCTCCGAAGGTTATAACCGAGGGTAAAATAACGGCGCTTACAAAGACGAACACAGCCGTTTTATATTACGTGTTCGTAATCGCCATGCCGCTGCTTATCCTCATCGCAGGTATTGCCATATGGCTCAGGAGGAGATATTTATGAGGCTTTTTAAAGATAAGCTGTTCAGAAACATTTTCATTTCGGTTGTGCTTCTCGCCGTTCTCGGCGGCGCATATTATACCGTAACGAAAATACCTGACAAGACCGGCGAAACGCCGTCAAGCACGCCGAGTCCGGAGATAAGTTCTTCGGATATAACCGTGTTTGAAGCGGATATAAAAGATATTGACGAGCTTACGATAAAGAATGCGGACGGCGAATATACAATAGTTTCCGAAACCGCAAAGGAGAAAAACAGTGAGGGTAAGGAGATTGAAAAAACCGTATACAAAATCAAAGGAAGCAATATAGATTATTCTTCCTCAATGCTCCAGTCGCAGTGTTATAATTTCAACAACATCTCCGCATCGAAAGAGCTTGATTCGGAAGACGAAGAATACGGACTTGCCACGCCCGCCGGCACGGCACGGATTAAGCTGAAAAACGGCTCCGTAACCGACATTGCCATAGGCAACAAGGTAATAGGCGGCAGCGGATATTTTGCCGAAATCGGCGGCAAGGTATACAATGTTTCTTCCTATTTCGGCGAGGCTGTGCTGAAAAATGCAAACAGCTTCCGTGATAAGGAAATTGCAACGTTTGATATGGCAAGCCTGAAAAAACTGAACATATCAAAAGGCGGCGAGAATATAAAGCTTCGTCCGATAAAGAAAGACGAAGAAAGCAAATTCTCGAAAATGACTTCATTTATTATGACAGAACCGAAATACATTTCCGTGAGTGCGGATTATCTTAACAAGATTGCACAGAAAATCACGGGAATTTCGGCAGACGAATTTGTTTCGGACAGCAGAGCGGATTTCGGGAAATACGGTCTTGCTTCCCCGTCGCTCACATTTGAATTTGCCGACGACAAAACGGATATAACCGTGCATTACGGCGCAAAGACCGACGACGGCAAGGTATATGCGAACGTAGACGGCAAAGACACCGTATTCACGCAGAGCAGCGAGCTTTTCGACACCCTTTCGCAGGTGACGGCGGAGGCACTTGCCGACAAGCTTTGCAATCTCGTCAATATTGATGACATAAAGAGCGTAACCGTTGAGGGCGAGGGCAAGAAATACACGTTCTCGGTTAAGGGAAAAGACGACAAAATGAAATATTATCTCGACGGCAAAACAGCGAACGAAGATGCGTTCAAAAAAGCATACCAGGCTATCATAGGAATAACCTCGAACGGATTTGCGGAAAAGGACGTAACCGGCGACGCCGAATATACCGTATTGTACAAATACAAGGACGGAACGGAGCAGACGGCGAAATATATAAGCTACGACGAACGAAACTACGTGCTTGATTTGGGCGGAAACCGTGAATATACGGTACTTAAGAAAAAGCTTGAACAGATGATGCAGAGCATAGAAAGCTTTGCGAAAGACCCGGGCAAGAAACCCGAATAAGGAGAAATAATTTTGAATAAAATTGCTCATAGCACCGCTTTTTGTTCCGGGCGGTACAAAAGGTACAGCACCGTTCACTGCAAAGCGACATTCCGAACAATTTTCTTTCAAACTTAGTTTTGTGCCTTAAAAAACGGAAAGGAATGGTCATATTTATGAAAATAAAATATCTCGGAACTGCCGCTGCGGAGGGAATACCTGCCGTATTCTGCGAATGTGAAACGTGCAGAAAATCCCGCAAGCTCGGCGGAAGAAACATAAGAACCAGAAGCCAGGCTATCATTGACAACACGATTTTAATTGATTTCCCGGCGGACACATATATGCACTATCTTGTTCACAATATACCGCTGAACAAAATAAAAACCTGCATAATAACACATTCCCATGAAGACCATCTGTACCCTGTGGAGGTACAGATGCGCAAGACAGGCTTTTCTCACATATCTTCAAATGAACCTCTGACGTTTTATGCATGCGAGGACGGATATAACAAGCTGAGCGAGCAGATAACCGCATATAACATCGGCGAAACGGACGTTAAAGCAGTGAAAATCGAGCCATATAAGCCGTTTGAAGCCGAGGGATATAAGATTTTGCCGATAAAGGCAGAGCATGACCCTGCTTCAACTCCCGTTGTGTTCGTTATAGAAAAGGACGGCAAAAGTATTTTCTATGCCAACGATTCGAGCGAATATAACGATGAAAGCTTTGAATGCCTGAAATCGCTCCAAAGACCGCTTGATGTCGTTTCTTTTGACTGCACCGAAGCCTGCAATCACTCGACATACATAGGTCATTTATGCCTTGAGCGCTGCATTGCGCTGCGCAAGAAGCTGATTGACGAGGGCATTGCGTGCCGCAACACAACATTTGTGCTGAATCATTTTTCGCACAACGGCGCAAACGTCATTTACGACGAGTTCGTGAAAATTGCGGCGGAACATGATTTCCTCGTAAGCTACGACGGCATGGAGCTTGAATTTTGAGTAACGTATTTTTTGTGCGGCGCATATAATATATTGTGTATGCTGCACAAAAAAACTCTGTGCAGATTGTATATATTTTCGCAAATTATCTCTTGATATAATTTCGGAAATATGTTATACTATATTCGTAGATTCAATTTATATGGCAATGGCGCTGTATGAAAGATATAATACATTCTTTCATAGGGCGCTTTATCTTTTTTTATGGGAAATATCTCCTGTGATTTCACCCGACACACGAGATTATCAAATATTTAGCCGATACGGGGCGGCGGAACGGAGAACATTATGAACGATGTTACAAAAATGTACGGCGAAAACGTATTTAACGAAACAGTCATGGAAGCAAGGCTTCCGAAAAATGTTTTTAAAAAGCTTAAGGAAACGATAGAAACAATGGCGCCGCTTTCCGAAGAAATTGCCGATACCGTTGCAAACGCAATGAAAGATTGGGCGATAGAAAAAGGCGTAACTCACTATACACACTGGTTTCAGCCTATGACAGGCTGCACGGCGGAAAAGCATGACGCTTTCATTTCTCCGTCCGGAACAGACAAAGTTATTATGGAATTTTCGGGCAA
Organism: uncultured Clostridia bacterium; assembly: GCA_934792465.1. Lineage (GTDB taxonomy): Bacteria > Bacillota > Clostridia > RUG12999 > RUG12999 > CAKVOK01. The sequence goes on from CAKVOK010000004.1 coordinate 26,181, forward strand.
AGAGCTTATAAAAGGTGAACCCGACGCTTCTTCATTCCCTTCCGGAGGCTTAAGGGCAACCTTTGAAGCAAGAGGTTACACAGCATGGGATCCTACCTCTTTCGCTTTTGTAAAGGACGGCTCACTCTATATTCCTACGGCTTTCTGTTCCTACGGCGGAGAAGTTCTCGATAAAAAAACACCGCTTCTGCGTTCCATGGAAGTTCTGAACAAAGAAGCGCTCAGAATACTGGCACTGTTCGGCAAGACTCCGGCCAGAGTTTCTTCCAGTGTGGGTGCGGAACAGGAATATTTCCTCATTGACGAAAAATATTATATGAAGCGTAAAGACCTTATTCTCACCGGAAGAACGCTTTTCGGCGCAAAACCGCCCAAGGGTCAGGAGCTTGACGACCATTATTTCGGAAACATCAAAGAGAGAGTTGCCGCTTTCATGAAAGAGCTGGACGAAGAACTTTGGAAACTCGGTGTTCCCGCAAAGACAAAGCATAACGAGGTTGCACCGGCACAGCACGAGCTTGCACCGGTATACGCAACAACAAATATAGCTACGGACCAAAACCAGCTTATGATGGAGCTTATGAAAAAAATTGCAAAACGTCACGGTCTTGTATGCCTGCTCCACGAGAAGCCTTTTGCCGGCGTAAACGGTTCGGGTAAGCACAACAACTGGTCGCTTACAACAAGCGACGGTGAAAACCTCCTGAAGCCGGGCAAAAATCCAATCAAGAACACACAGTTCCTGCTGTTCTTAAGCGCCGTTATAAAAGCACTTGACATATACGGAGATATGCTCCGTGTCACGGTTGCAACTGCCGGAAATGACCACCGTCTTGGTGCAAACGAAGCTCCGCCGGCTATAGTTTCCATGTTTCTGGGTAATGAGATTTCAGACGTTTTATCCGCTGTTTTGGCTGACAAGACAGAGGTTTCAAAGACTAAAGGCGTACTCGAAACAGGCGTTGAAAGTCTGCCGACATTATACAAGGATACAACGGACAGAAACAGAACTTCGCCGTTTGCATTCACGGGTAACAAATTTGAGTTCCGTATGCCGGGTTCGTCGCAATCCATTGCCGGAATCAACATAGTAATAAATGCATCTGTTGCGAAAATTCTCGGCGAATTTGCGGATGCACTCGAAAAAAGCAAGGATGTTGAAAAAGATGCGCGTAAGCTGATTAAAGATACGGTTGCGGCTCACAAGAGAATAATTTTCAACGGTAACAACTATGCGGACGAATGGGTTGCGGAAGCGAAGAAAAGAGGACTTTCCAACTTCAGAAATACAGTAGAAGCCTTGCCGTCGTACATCGAACCCAAAGCCGTTGAAATGCTCACATCTACGGGCATATTCACCGAAAAGGAAATTCACAGCCGTTACGAAATTCATCTCGAGGAATATTCAAAGCTTATAAATATCGAAGCTTTGACAATGCTTGAAATGGCTAAAAAAGAAATTATACCGGCTTGTATTTCATATACGGATTCTGTTCTCGACACACTTGCAAAGAAAAAAGCTTCGGGACTTTCCATGGCTACGGAGCGTGAAGAATCTCTCGCCGTTCGCCTTTCAAATCTTACGGAATGCCTTATCGGCAAAGCCGACGAGCTGGAAGAAGCGCTTGTTGCCGCAAAGGATATTGAAGATTTGTACGAAAATGCGAAGGCATACAGAGAAAAGGTATTTGCTTCAATGCAGAATCTGCGTGCCGTTGCCGATGAGCTGGAAACAATAGTCAGCAGCAAATATTGGCCGTTCCCGACATATACGGAGCTTCTGTTCAATATATAAAAATATCAGTGGGGCTGTAGTCAACCCGATTTTAAAAATCGTTTCGCTGCAGACCCACTAACAATTTTCTCTCTCAACAAAGTACCGTCAATTATTTCAATCCATTCCCTGCGCAGGCGTAATAACAGAAAAAATGCACAAACATATTTTAAATATCGGCTATACTCATTCCTCTAACACTCTCCGTTCCGTCTTTTGAGGTCTTATTACAATATCAGTATAACACGACATTTATTATTTTCCAAATTAAACCAATTATTTATCAAAATGTATTGTTTTTTAATTTGCAGTATTGATATTTTTCTTCATGGTTCATATTTTACCCAAAATAGGTCTTGAAATTATTTTAAAAATATGATATGATATATATATTCAGATTAAAAATAAGGATATGATATAAATGCCGCCACTTACGGAGCTGACGGGCAGCGATATACTGATAAACATGCCCGAAAAAATATTAATAAAAAACCTCGATGTATACAGCCGTGAACAAAAAATCGTTCTGGAGATAAAGCCGGAAAGATTTCTTTCCGCAGAAGAAGCGGAGGAAATAAGCGGGCATATAAAAAAGAAATACGGAATTCGCAACGTTCAGATTGTCTGCGATTATTCCGAAACAGAGCTTACACAGGACGAGCTGAATATATATTCGGGCTATATACTCGGAAAAATATACACAGGGAATCTCATATACAAATGCGCTCTTTTAAATTCCGTATGGAAGCTTAACGGGAACGGAATAAGCATTTTTCTCAAAACCGACTGCAATTCCCTGATAGAAAATGCCGGACTTGAAAAAAGAATTTCCGATATAATAAAAAAAGAAACCGGCAAGCATTATCAGATAAACTTCATCAAATCGACCGGTGACACCTCAGGCTCGGACATAATCTCCGAACGTTTGAAAGGCGCCGAAAAAGCCATGCCCGTTATTGTAGAAAAAAACACGGAAATAAAAGCCGCTCCCCTGCCGGAGGTTTTGCCGATAAATACGGACGAAATTGAAACCGGGGGCGTAATACGGGGCAAAAAGATAACCGGCAAACCGATACCGATTGCCACAATCACGGGCGAAATGAATTCCGTTACGATATGCGGAGATATTTTAAGTGTTGAGCAAAAAGAGCTGAAATCCGGCAGAATACTTGTCAGCTTTGCCGTTACGGACTTCACAAGTTCAATAAAAATCAAGCTTTTCGAAGGTGCAAAAGAGGACGCACCGGAAGAACGCAAGCAGCGTGCGGCGGAAAAGCTGAAAAAAATCACCGACGGATTAAAAGCCGGTCAACGTGTTTTGCTGAAAGGCAGAGTGCAATATGACGACTTCGACAAAGAACTTCTTATTATGGGTTCGGACATTATGAAAGTCGCAAAAGAAGAACGCATGGACACCGCCGAGAAAAAGCGTGTCGAGCTTCATATGCACACGCAGATGTCTACCATGGACGGCGTAACAAGCGTAAAATCCCTCGTAAAACGTGCCATGAAATGGGGACACACGGCAATTGCGGTAACCGATCACGGCGTTGTTCAGGCATTTCCGGACGCATTCAACACCGCAAGAGATGAAAAAGATTTAAGTAAATATCATATAAAAATACTGTACGGCGTAGAGGGCTATCTGCGTGCCGAGGATTTGAACATTGTTTTTGATTTCGACAAAGCAGACGAAAACAACACCACGATAGACGCTCCGTTCGTCGTTTTCGACCTTGAAACAACGGGATTCAGCCCGATAGACGACAGAATAATAGAAATCGGTGCGGTAAAAATCGAAAACGGCAATATAACCGACCGTTTCAGCACATTTGTAAATCCGCAGAGACCGATACCCGAAAAAATAACCGAGCTTACAAGCATAACGGACGACATTGTGAGCGACGCACCCCTGATAGACACTGCGGCAAAGGATTTCATCGAGTTTTCCAAAGGCTGTATCATGGTAGCGCACAACGCTTCGTTCGATATGGGATTCATGCGTGCGAATGCCGAAAGGCTCGGACTGGACTTCGATTTCTGCTATATGGACACACTGGAGCTTTGCCGTGCAATATTCACCGACCAGAAAAGGCACGGTCTTGCCGCCATGGTAAAAAGGCTGAATATAGTTCTCGAAAATCATCACCGTGCGGTCGATGATGCCGAAGCCACAGCGGAGATTCTGAAGCACTGCTTTACGCAGCTGCGTGAACGAAACATTATAAACATAGACGATATAAACAGCGGTCTTGTTCCGGACAACAAAGGCAAAATGAAATATCATCACATAATAATATTTGCCAAAAATCCCGTCGGACTCGAACACCTGTACCGAATAATTTCGGCATCGCATCTCGAATATTTTTATAAAAAACCGATAATGCCGAGAAGCCTCATAAACAAATATCGCGAAGGACTTATAATAGGCTCTGCCTGCGAAGCCGGCGAGCTCTACCGTGCCGTGCTGAACGGCAAAAAGCAAAAGGAAATAGACAAGATTGCGGAATTTTACGATTATCTCGAAATTCAGCCGGACGGCAACAACGAATTTCTTGTACGAAACGGCCGTGTTTCCGGAGTAAACAGGCTGCACGAGATAAACAGGCGCATAATAGAAACCGGCAAACGTCTCGGCAAGCTCACCGTAGCTACGGGCGACGTCCATTTCATGGATCCGCAGGACGAAGCGTTCCGCCGAATCCTCATGGACGCTCAGGGATTTGAGGACGCCGACAATCAGGCACCGCTGTATTTTAGAACCACGGAAGAAATGCTCGATGAATTTGCATATCTCGGCAAAGATTTGGCATATGAAGTAGTTGTCGAAAATACAAACAAAATCGCCGATATGATGGAAAATATCCAGCTGCTGCCGGACGAACCGCACACTCCGAGCATGGACGGTGCGGAAGAGGATATTGTAAATATATCCATGAACAAGGCATACGAAATATACGGCGACCCGCTCCCCGAAATCGTTAAAGCACGAATAGACAGAGAACTCGGTTCTATAATAAAACACGGATTTTCCGTGCTGTACATCATAGCGCAAAAGCTTGTTTGGCACTCCAACGGCAACGGCTATCTCGTAGGTTCCCGAGGTTCCGTAGGTTCTTCGTTCATTGCGTTTCTCCTCGGTATAACGGAGGTAAATGCATTGCAGCCGCATTACGTATGCCCGAAATGCAAGCACAGCGAATTTATAACCGACGGTTCCGTGGACATGGGCATGGATATGGACGACAAAAACTGCCCGATATGCGGAACGAAATACAACAAAAACGGATATGATATTCCTTTTGAAACGTTCCTCGGATTTGACGGCGACAAAGAGCCGGATATCGACCTTAACTTCTCAGGTGATGACCAGCCGAACGCACACAAACACACAGAAGAGCTTTTCGGCAAAGGACATACGTTCCGTGCCGGAACTATAGGCACGGTTGCCGAAAAAACCGCTTACGGATACGTTATGAAATACATGGAAAAGCGCGGACTGCACCCGTCGGCGGCGGAGATTGACAGGCTGACACATGGCTGCACCGGTGTAAAGCGTACAACGGGACAGCACCCCGGCGGAATCATGGTTGTTCCGCGTGCGGAGGATATTCACTCGTTCTGCCCGATTCAGCATCCGGCAGACGACACGTCGAGCGATATAATAACAACGCATTTCGATTATCATTCAATATCCGGCCGTCTGCTGAAACTTGATATACTCGGTCATGATGACCCGACCGTTATAAGAATGCTCGAAGACTTGACGGGCATTGATTCAAAGACTATAGAAATAGGCGAAAAAGAAACTATGAGCATTTTCACCGGAACGGAGACTCTCGGAGTAACTCCCGAACAGATTAAATCTCCGGTAGGAACATACGGCGTTCCGGAATTCGGAACATCGTTCGTAAGAAAAATGCTCGTTGATACAAAACCTACGACGATAACGGAGCTTATACGAATTTCCGGTCTTTCGCACGGTACGGACGTTTGGCTGAACAATGCGCAGGACCTCGTTCAGAGCGGTACAATAACGCTGAAAGAAGCAATATGTACACGTGACGATATAATGACATACCTGATATACCACGGCGTTGAGAAAAAAATGGCATTCACCATAATGGAATATGTACGAAAAGGAAAAGCTGCCAAAAACGGTATGAAACCCGAATTTGAGGAAGCACTGATTTCCAACAACATACCTCAATGGTACATTGATTCCTGTAAAAAAATAAAATATATGTTCCCTAAGGCTCATGCGGCGGCATACGTCATGATGGCGTTCCGAATAGCATGGTTCAAGGTTCATCATGCGAAAGAATACTATTCTACCTATCTTTCCGTCCGCGGTGAGGATTTCGACGCCGGACTTATGATAGGCAAGGAAAATGTCGAAAAGAATTTTGAGGAATACAGGAAAATGGACAATCCGTCCGTAAAGGACAAAGGAATTCTTACCCTGCTCGAAATGTGCAACGAGATGTATGCAAGGGGAATAAGCTTTGAAACGATAGACCTTTACAAATCCCATGCTTCGAGGTTTATGCCTACGGAAAGCGGAAACATACTCCCGCCCCTCTCGGCGATACCGGGACTCGGAAAAAATGCTGCGGAGAAAATCGTTGAAGAACGTGAAAAAGGAGAATTTTTTAACATTCAGGATTTAAGAGAACGTGCCAAGGTTTCAAAATCCGTAATACAGCTTTTGAAAGACCATCACTGCCTTGACGGAATGCCCGAAACCGCACAGCTGACTCTCTTTTAATACGAAAGAAGGTAATCAATATGAAAAAATGTGAAAAATGTCAGATTAAAGTGAATGAAAACGAAAGCGTATGCCCGATATGCGGCGGTAAGCTTACCGTTTCCGACGAAAACGGCGAACCCGTGTTTGTCGGCAGTCAGCCGCAGTCGGAGCAAAAGCCGGCTTCGGGATTTGAAAGCATACTCAACATAAGCTTTGACGAAAAGCTCAAAGGGATATTTATGCAAAAAAGCATGAAGCTTGCTTTGATATTCATGCTCATATATATAGCATATTTCATTTTTGTATGTATAGACTTCCCGGCTATGTTATTTTCCGGAATCGTACCGGTGGCGGCTACGCTTATGATACTCTACACGGCGCTGCAGATTAAAAAAGGCAAATTTAAGGAAGCGGCACACACATCTTCCGCCGTGCTGTACGGCATTGCGATTGCGTATATGTGTATTTTCATACTTATGATGCTGTTTGTCATTGTATGCGGCATTGTGCTGATGCTCGGAAACAGCCTGCCGTGGAGCCTTGCGTTTATATACGGAAATCTCGGCAGCGGTGATTTGGGTTCATACATCGGAGTAGGTCTGATAGCCGGTTCAATACTTGCCGCTGCGATTATGCTCCCGTATTTCATATCCATGATAAACATTACAAAATCGCTGAAAAACGGACTCGGCGGCAAAGAACAGCACGAAATCAAAGGCGCAGGCGTATTCAAAGTATATACCTATATCGAAGCGGTATTCGTGCTTGTTGTATCCGCCGCATCCATTGCGGAGGGCGATTTCACCGCAGTATTCGCATTGGTATGGAATATTGCGCAGATTATGATTGCAAATGCTTTGTGCGACTTCGACAAGGTGCTTAAGCTTTGATTTTTTAGTGAATTTTTAACATAAACATATTTGTAACAATATAATTTTATAACAACAATTATATTGACATATGCACTTCAAAAGTGTTATAATAATCTATGGCATTGCAAATCTTGACAAAAGGAGAACCTGTTTTTTCAAACAGGGTACAGTTTATATGGAATATTTATCCGGAATTTTTTTACTGCTCGGCGGAATAGGACTTTTTCTTTACGGCATAAGCTTTATGACTCAATCTCTCGAAAAGGCGGCGGGCGACAATCTCCGCACCGTACTTGAAAAGATGACAAGCAAAGGCATATTTGCACTGCTTGTCGGAACGGTTGTAACCGTGCTTATCCAAAGCTCCGGCGCAACAAGCGTTATGGTAGTGGGTTTTGTTAATGCGGGGCTCATGAACCTGGCACAATCGCTTTATATCATGCTCGGTGCAAACATCGGAACAACGATAACCGGACAGATTATAGCTTTCAACATTACGTCAATTGCTCCTTTAATATTGTTTATCGGTATTATTCTGTATATGTTCGTCAAGAACTCCATGCTCCAGAAAATCGGCGGCGTGGTGCTTGGCTTCGGTATGCTCTTTGTCGGAATTTATATAATGGGAATGGCTGTCGATACACTGGCTCTCGAAAATATTGTATCGGCATTCCTGAACAAATTTTCAAATCCTGTTTTAAGTCTTTTGTTCGGATTTGTCATTACCGCCATTATCCAGTCTTCATCGGCTTCCATAGGTATTTTACAGGTTATATTCGCTGCAAGTGCAATCTCTGCGGATCAGTTCAACACAGTATTTTATATAATTCTCGGCATGAACATAGGCGCTTGTTCGCCGGTTGTTATAGCCTCCATAGGAAGCAACACGAACTGCAAGCAATCCGCACTGGCGAATTTCCTTTCAAAAATGATAAGTGCCGCAGTATTTATGATTTTTATAATGTTGCTGCCGAATTTCTCAAAGTTTATAGTAAGTCTTTCGCCGAACTCGGTAGCACGTCAGATAGCGAACTTTCATACGCTGTTTAACATTGTATCTTCAGCACTCCTGTTCCCGTTTGTAGGGCTGATTTCCAAGCTTGTAATAAAGCTTATCCCGAATGACGAAGAGGAAGAAAAGAAATCGAAAAAGCTGCTTTATATCAATGCGGATACAATACTTACGCCGTCAATCGCCGTAACGCAGGTTAAGCGCGAGGTTATGCGCATGGCGGAAATGACATACAAAAACATAAGCCTTGCTCTCGAAGCTTTCTTCAACGAAAATGTTTTGCTGACGGACAAGGTTTTCGATACGGAAAAAACCATCAACTTCTTAAATCACGAAATCACGGCGTTTTTGATTAAGCTGTACGGCAAAAACATAACGCCGAAAGAGCTTGAATCCGTTGCCATGATGTTCCATGTCGTTGCGGATATCGAGCGTATCGGCGACCATGCCGAAAACATTGCGGAATACACAATCGAATCGAAAGACATGAACGTCGATTTCAATAAAATTGCCCTGGACGAGCTTAAAGAAATAAGCGAAAACAGTATCGGGGTATTCAAAAAAGCAATTGAAGTTTATGACGGTGAATTGTTCGACCAATTGCCGGTTGTAAGCCGTCTTGAAGAGCACGTAGACGATTTGCAGAAAAAATTCATTGAGGAACATATAGAACGTCTGAAAAAAGGCAAATGCACACCGAGAAGCGGCGTTATATTCACAGATATGGTGAGTGATTTGGAGCGCTGTGCCGACCATGCCATAAACATTGCATATTCGATTAACGGCGAGAAATCGTCCGTACAAGTCAAGAAATCGTATATACTTGTGCGCGGCGAGGACATGAACTAAACACGGAGGACTGATTTTGTTCCCCGGTATATCTTTTTGGACAGCAACGGCAACGAAATCGAATAAAGGTTATTATTTTTCAACCAACATCAAAGAAGGTGCTGCAAAACAAATTTGTTCTGCAACACCTTCTTTTTACAGTCCGACCGAATTTACATATTAAACATTCAATGCTCCGGCAGGCATTTCCTCACGGGGTTCGTTTCTATACAAAAGCGTATACGAATTTGTTCCGCATTTTGCTTCAAGTATAAGTTTGATTTTCTCGTCTTTCAGCTCCCCTATTTCCGCCTGTATTATGTGCCCCTTTTTGTTCTCTCCGGGCATAACATCGCCCGTATTCCAGGTGAGCATATGCCTTCTTTCTCCGTCCGTTTCCAGATATACGTTTATCTCGTCGCCGACTTTCTCGCAGCTATCGTTCAGCAGCCATATTTCAGCTTGCAAAACATCTCCGGTTTCGTATCTGAACTTGTTTATTTTCGCACTCGGAACAACGTTCGCAAGAGAGGTTTTCACCGCATAATAAGATTTTTTCGGGTGGTCGGGATATGTAATAAGCGAAAGTCCCGCCGCCGTTATCCACGGTTCGTTATAGCACCAGTTTATCGCCATTGCGCAGGTCGGTTTCTGTCTGCGTGCTTCCTCAAAAATAAACTTAAGACCCTCGCACTGCGCCCATATGCTTTTTTCTATATAATCTTCGAGCGATTTCTGTTTTCCGAAAACAATATCGAGAATCTTGAAGCACATCCACGAATCCATACCGGCATAAATCCATGCGCCGTATGCGTGGTGCAATTCCCATGCGGAATGGGGCTGCGGCTTGTGCAGTATCTCTTTCGGCATGATTTTTTCAAGATATTTCATCTCCGTTATGCTCGGCACGCCAAATTCCGAATATGCCGTGCAGGCGCTTTCCGAAAACATATCTATAACGGACTTATTCTCATGATAATCATAGAAAGCATAGTAGCCGTGCGCCATTCCCGAAAGCGGTGCCGTCATAATAAACGGTGTTTTTTTGTCATATTCATAGCAAAGCTTATCAAGCAGCCTTAATGCATACGATTGCTCCGTCATGCCCGACCAGCCGTTGAAAAGCTCGTTTCCGCCGCACCACAGGCAAAGACATGCATGGCTGCGCAGTCTCTTTATAATAGCCTTTGCTTCCTGCTCGAGAACTGCAAGATACTTGTCCGTTCCCTCGTAATTGTTGCACGAAAGCGGAAATTCCTGCCATACCATTATTCCGAGTTCATCGCATATTTCAAAAAATGCTTCCTTGTCCACACACGCACCGCCCCAGCAGCGGAGTATATTCATATTTGCGTCTTTAGCAAGCTCTATAAGCGGTCTGTATGTATCGGCAGTCATAGTGCCCGTGAATATTTCGGGATTTACCCAGTTGCTCCCCTTAGCGAATATTCTTCTGCCGTTCAGCTCTATCGTTGTCGGCGGATTACTTCTCGATTTAGGAAACGCTGCCGGATACTGCCATGCGCCCTCGTGCATTACAAGCCTAACACGCTTAAATCCTACTTTTCCCTCTTTTTTATCCGTCTTGCTCTTAACCGACCATTTATAAAGATACGGGTCGCCCTGACCGTTGCACCACCAAAGCTTTATATCCCCGATATAACATTCGGGCTTTTCGCCGCTGTATAATATCCTCCCCTCTGCGTCACAAAGCGTATATTCCAAATCGCCTTTACATTCCGCATCAAAGCTTACGTGCGCACCGCTTAAATTATCATCAAGCGTATACAGAACCTCGCACGAAGTTATTGTTTCGTCCGTTCTCGTTTCTATATACGTATCGTTCCAAATGCCCGAAACAAGAAGTCTGGGATGCCAGTCCCAGCCGTAGCATACAGCAGGCTTGCAGCTTTGGTTCGCTTCATCTCTGCAATCCGGTGCAGCATTCTTATTCTTCGGGTGCGGATAAATATATATTTCAAGCGCATTTCCGTTTTTCAATTCATCGGTTATATCAATCTCCGCCTTTGAGAACATACCCTCATGATGCAGCAGCTTCTTTGAATTTAAAATCACATCATATTCATACTCAATACCCTCCGTAACGAAAAATACTCTTTCGTCCGAACCGGCGGCATATTCGATTTCCGTTTTGTATGTCCAGCCGCAATCTTCAAGTTCTCTGAACATTTCCGGCGTTTCGTCCCAATTCACATCGGGAAAATCATGCGCCCTCGCATAATCAAGCTGTATATTTCCGGGTACCGTTGCAGTGAAATATTCTCCGCAAACACCGCCTTTCACACACGCACCCGTCCACTTCTGATTAAACTTCATCTTTCCAACTCCAAATCTTTAAATTTTAAATACATTTTATCATAAAAACACCTATGTGTCAACCTAATTAATAATTTTGACATAGGCACTGTGAATTTTGTCACCTTTTTACCGCAGCCCTCATTTGTTTCGGGCACAAGCTTAATTTTTGATATATTGACAATTATCGCAAATTATGATATACTGTATTTGGCAACATGAAAGCACATATTCATAATATCGGGAGGAATCGAAAATGAAAAAATTCTTAGCAGTATTTTTAGCATTACTTTTGACATCTTTCACGCTGTCCGTATATGCGGACGAAGTTTCTCATCACCACTGCGTATGCGGTGCGGTAAACTGCACGGAAAATCACGAACAAACAGGTGCTGCGGATTGGCAGGCATGGGACGGAGATACCTCAATCTGCACGAAAACCGACGGTGCCGCAATATACCTATATCTTGAAAACAATGTTACAATAACGGAAACATTTGAAATAAGCAACGGCGTCACAGTCTTTTTCTGTCTTAACGGCAACACACTGACGATAGACAAAGAGGGCAATCCTGCCGTCCGTGTCGGTGCAAACCAAAAATTCGTACTCTGCGACTGCAAGGGAACAGGCAAAATTACCGGTGCAAAGGGGTCGGCAGCCAAGAACCAAACACGTTTCGGCACAGTAAACTGCCAATCCGGCAGCAGCTTCGTTATGTACGGCGGAAGCATAGCCGACAACGAGATTATAAAGGCAAACGGCGGCGGTATATACGTTCTCGGCGGAACATTTACCATGCACGGCGGAAGCATTAAAAACAACAAGGCTCCGAACGGCTCGGGCGGTGCAATATCCGTGGAAAACGGAAAAATATATACATACGGCGGCGAGATGAGCGGCAACAGCGCATTCAACGGCGGTGCAATACACTTAAAAGGCACAGCAGACGGCGAGATTCGTAATATAAAAGCGAATAACAACACTGCGGGCAACATGGGCGGTGCAATCTATACAGAAGCAAGGCGTATAATGAAAATCTACTCTGCCGAATTGGGATATAACAATGCAACGAACGGCGGCGGTATTTATATTAACGGCGACGTGGATGCGGATGCGAATTATACCGTAGACACCATATATACAAACATAAATGATTCCGATATACACAACAACATTGCCGGAAACAGCGGCGGCGGTATTTATATTAACGGCGGCTACAGAAGTAATCGTGGCGCAACTATATCTAATACCGAAATACACGATAATTCCGCCGAAGCAGACGGCGGCGGTATTGTAGCCGTTCAATCCGCTTATATTAATTTAGATAGCACATCAATCGCTGACAACACTTGTAAGAACTTAGGCGGCGGTATTGCTATGTTTGACTATACTCGTCTGGCTATTTCCAAATCCGGAAGTACAACGACCTCTGAAAATATAACGACCTATATAACAGGCAACAGCGCAAAGAACGGCGGCGGCATTTACACAACCGCTCAACAGTTTATAACAAACATAAAATGCGAAATCAGGGACAACACTGCCGCAAATCTCGGAGGAGGAGTGTACATAGGCAACAATAAGAGTACCGCTTGGCCCATCCTAAAATTCGCAACAATAACAAATAATACTGCTCTTCAGGGCGGCGGCATTTACTTAAACGAAAATAATACCGGAGTAGCTCTCGGACTCGGCGCAGACACGTCCGTAATCGGAAACACCTCGTCCGCCGACGGCTCGGCAAACAATCTCTATCTTAACGACGGAAAAAGCTTCTGCTTCTACGTTGACGTGCTCAATCCCGTTCTAAGCGGTAACGAAATAATAGGTGTGTCAACAAACGAAACACCTACAGCTGAAAAATCTGTAGACATCGAATACGGAGCCGGCGGGGGAAATCACGCTGACGGCGACCACTCGAATCTCATAATACCGGACAACGACAGCTACAAGGTTATATACAAAGATTATAAACATTCCCTTATTCCGAAAGACTATACCGTTACGTTCGACCCGAACAACGGCGAGGCTGTACAAACCAAAAATTTTGACTTCGGCGAGAAAGTAAGCGGATTTGACTACCCGTTACGTGACGGCTACACTTTCGACGCCTGGTATGCCAACGGGGCGGCATACAACTTCGAAAGACCCGTGACAGGCGACCTTACTCTCACCGCAAGGTGGATTAGTTCAGACGATACGGCGATTATCGCAACCCCCAACAAAATAGTGGTTTTCAGGCTTAAAAAGCCTGCCGTGCTGTTCGTGGCAAGCTACAGCGAAAACAAGCTTTCGGATATAAAGAAAATTGAGCTTGACATTTCCGAATCCGAAGATTATATCGGTGTTCGGGAAATCGGTCTGAATACGGCAAACACAACAAAAATATCGGCTTTCCTGTGGGATAATTCCGACGGCAATCCTTTTGCCGGTATATCCCCTCTTTGCGAAAGTGCGGCAGCCGAAATTTACGAAGCCGAAAGCGATATATCATAATATACTTTACCGGGGGCTGCTGCAAAACAATTTCGTTTTGCAGCACCCTCTTTACATTTTATTCCACAAAAAATATTAAAACCGGCAAATTTGAAAACTAATACATTATTGCAGGTTGAATATGTCGAATTTTGTTTAAAACGCATATTGACTTTTTTTTCACAAAGTAGTATAATCATATTGAATGGGCAAAATGCCCGTTTATATTGGTTTTTCGGCTGCAATATCAGTAATAACAATACCTATATGCCAAAATCGGCAATTCCAAAATTGCTCGAATTGTGGTATACTTGATTATAAAGGGAAAAACCGAAAATGTAAAATGAGAGGTGCAGTATGAACAAAATATCTATCATAGGAACAGGCAGCGTAGGCGCAACAATAGCATATACGCTCACCGTAATGGGAATGGCTTCCGAAATCGTTATGATTGACATTAACAACGAAAAAGCATTGGGAGAGGCACTTGACATAAGGCAGGGAACGCCGTTTTGCGGAGCCTGTTCGGTATACGCCGGCGACTATCGCGACGCAGTGGATTCCGACATTGTAATCTTAACCTCCGGTATCGCAAGAAAACCGGGTCAGACAAGACTTGAACTCGCTCAGACAAATGTAAACATTACAAAATCCATAATTCCGGAAATAACAAAATATGCCCCGAATGCCATATACATAATAGTAAGTAATCCGGTTGACGTTTTAACCTATACATTCATGAAGTTTTCGGAGCTTCCGGAAAACCACATCATAGGTTCGGGTACGATACTCGATACGGCGCGTCTGCGTGCAAGGCTTTCCGAATATTATAATATCAACCAGGGCAACGTTCACGCATACGTATTCGGCGAACACGGCGATTCTTCATTCATTCCGTGGTCGGTTGCGAATATCTCGAATGTGCCTATAGGCGAATGTCACAATCTTATTTCAACTCCGGGAATAGAAAGTCCCGCACTCGACTTCGAAGATATAGAACAATATGTAAGAAAATCCGGCGGACGCGTTATAGCACGCAAGGGCGCAACGTTCTATGCCGTTTCGGTTTCGGTTTGCCATATATGCAAATGCATATTAAGCGGAATTGATACCACAATGACGGTTTCGACTATGATGCACGGCGAATACGGCATCAAAGACGTATGCTTAAGCACACTTAACATGATAGGCCGTGACGGCGTAAGAGGAAAAATAAACGTTCCTCTGACGGACGAAGAGGTAGCTAAGCTTCAGCACAGTGCAGATACACTCAAAGACGTAATCAAAAATCTTGATATATAAGAAAGGCGGAAGAAAAATGGAATACCGTATTGAACACGATTCAATGGGAGAAATGAAAGTCCCTGCCGACAAGCTTTGGGCGGCACAGACTCAGAGAAGTCACGAAAATTTCAAAATCGGTGTTGACATAGAAACAATGCCGAGAGAAATCACACACGCATTCGGAATTTTGAAAAAAGCCGCAGCTCTGGCAAACGCAGAGCTTAAACCCGAGAAAATGACGAAAGAAAAGCTCGGCGCAATCGCCGAAGCCTGCGACGAAGTTATCGCCGGCAAGCTTAACGATAATTTCCCGCTCGTTGTATGGCAGACAGGTTCTGGCACACAGTCGAACATGAATGCAAACGAAGTTATCGCAAACCGTGCAAATCAGATTGCCGGTGAAAAAATCTGCCACCCGAACGATGATATAAACATGAGCCAGTCCTCGAACGATACGTTCCCGACGGCAATGCACATTTCGGCAGTATGCGCCATAGAAGACAAGCTTCTCCCGGCGGTCGAAACACTTATTGCTACGTTCAAACGCCTTGAAGAAGAAAACGAAGGCATAGTAAAATCCGGAAGAACACATCTCCAGGACGCAACACCGATAAAGTTCAGCCAGGAAATATCCGGCTGGAGAGCGAGCCTTGAAAGAGATGCGGAACTTCTGAAAATGGCAGTAAAACCGCTCTACGAGCTTGCACTCGGCGGAACAGCCGTAGGCACGGGACTTAATGCACCGAAAGGATTTTCGGAGCTTGTTGCGAAAAAGGCTGCCGAGCTCACGGGCAAACCGTTCGTAACGGCAGAAAACAAATTCCACGCATTAACCTCGAAAGACGAAATCGTTTTCGCTCACGGTGCAATCAAAGCGACTGCCTGCGATATGATGAAGATTGCAAACGACGTCCGCTGGCTTGCTTCCGGCCCTCGCGACGGTCTCGGCGAAATCCATATCCCCGAAAACGAACCGGGCTCTTCCATAATGCCGGGCAAGGTTAATCCTACGCAGTGCGAAGCCGTTACCATGGTTGCCGTACAGGTTATGGGTAATGACGTTGCAGTGGGAATTGCAGCTTCGCAGGGCAATTTCGAGCTTAACGTATTTATGCCCGTTGCGGCATACAATTTCCTGCAATCGGCTCGTCTGCTTGCGGAAGCCATAGTTTCGTTCAATATAAACTGCGCTGTCGGAATTACGGCAAACAAAGATAAAATGTATCACAATCTGCACAACTCGCTTATGCTCGTAACCGCCCTCAATCCTTATATAGGATACGAGAATGCGGCAAAGACGGCAAAGAAAGCATTCAAAGATAATATTTCACTGAAAGAAGCTTGCGTTGAACTCGGATTCCTTACAGAAGAAAAGTTTGACGAGGTATTTCATCCGGAGCAGATGGTTTGATAATATAAATTGGAGGTAGAAAATGAAAGTCAGTTATTTCCCCGGCTGTACCCTCCGTACAAAGGCAAAGAACCTCGATATGTACGCACGCAAATGTGCGGAAATACTCGGGTTTGAACTTTGCGAAATTGAGAATTGGCAATGCTGCGGCGGCGTTTTCATCAGCGCAAAAGATGAAATCGCCTCCAAGCTTTCGAGCGTTCGTGCGCTCACGGCGGCAAGAGATGCCGCACAGCCTTTGGTTACGGTATGTTCAGCCTGTCATAATGTAATAAAACAGACAAATCATGCGATGAACACAGACGAAGATTTCGCCAAAAAGGTGAATCTTTATATGTCGCAGGACAAAAATCCGTCCGAGCCGTATAACGGCGAAACGGAGGTATATCACTATCTTGAATTTCTGAAAGATAAAGTCGGATTCGACAAAATAAAAGAAGCGGTAAAAAATCCGCTTTCGGGCAGAAAAATCGCCGCATATTACGGCTGTATGCTTCTTCGCCCCGGCAAGGTCATGGCGTTTGACGATGTTGAAAATCCGCATATTATGGAAGATTTCATAAAAGCTCTCGGTGCGGAACCGGTGGTTTATCCGCTCAGAAACGAATGCTGCGGAGGATATGCGGCTCTTGAAGACGCAGACCTCACAAAGAAAAAAGCAAATGCGGTAAGCGACAGCGCCGCAAATGCCGGTGCGGAAGCAATCGTAACGGCTTGTCCGCTCTGCAAATACAATCTTGTGAAGAACGGAAGCACCGTTCCGGTAGTATATTTCACCGAACTGCTTGCGGAAGCTCTCGGAGTAAAGGAGGATACGTATGCAGAACAATAATCTGAAAGAACAGGTTCTTCGCATGAGCGGAGTAAACCCCCGCAAATGTATGCGCTGCGGAAAATGCTCCGGCACGTGTCCGTCGTATGACGAAATGGAATATCATCCGCACCAGTTCGTATACATGGTGGAAAACGGCGACCTCGAAACGCTGATGAAATCCGATTCCGTGTATAAATGCCTTTCCTGCTTTGCCTGTGTGGACAGATGCCCGAGAGGCGTTGAGCCGGCGAAGCTTATAGAAGCGTTAAGACTGTGCGTAATACGCCAAAAAGGTGCAAATCACCTGAAAGCGGACGACATTCCGCAGCTTATAGACGATGATATGCCGCAGCAGGCATTAATGAGTGCGCTGCGTAAATATTCCAAATAAGAAAGGAGAAACAAACCATGCAAAGAATTGGAGTTTTTGTCTGCCACTGCGGTACGAATATTGCCGGAACGGTAGATGTTAAAACAGTTGCCGAAACATTGAAAAACGAACCCGGTGTTGTTTTCTCCACAGATTATCAATATATGTGTTCGCAGGCAGGGCAGGACATGATAAAGAATGCCGTTGCCGAAAATAAACTTACCGGAATCGTTGTCTGTTCCTGTTCGCCCCGTATGCACGAAGCTACGTTCCGCAAAACGGCGGCAGCAGCCGGACTTAATCCGTATATGGTGGAAATCGCCAACATACGCGAGCAATGCTCATGGGTTCACAAGGATATACCCACAGGCACGGAAAAAGCCATTATTCTGGCAAAAGCGGCTGTTGCAAAGGTAAATCTTAATGCACCGCTCACACCGGGCGAAAGCCCCGTTACAAAACGTGCGCTTGTCATAGGCGGTGGTATCGCCGGAATCCAGACGGCTCTCGACATTGCAGACGCAGGATTTCCTGTTGATATTGTGGAAACAAAGCCGACTATCGGCGGAAAAATGGCACAGCTTGACAAAACGTTTCCTACGCTCGACTGTGCGGCGTGTATCTTAACGCCGAAAATGGTTGATGTGGCGCAGAACGATAAAATCCGTATCTTCTCATATTCCGAAGTGACGGACGTAAAAGGCTTTGTCGGCAATTTTGACGTAACGATAAAACGCAAAGCAAGATACGTAAAAGAGGACGTATGTACGGGCTGCGGAGCTTGTACGGAAAAATGTCCGCAGAGAAAAGTGCCGAACGAATTTAATCTCGGCATGGATAACCGCCGTGCAATCTACATTCCGTTTGCACAGGCTGTTCCGAAGGTTGCGACAATAGACCCGAACTACTGTATGATGCTTAAAAACGGCAAATGCGGCGTATGCTCCAAGGTATGTACCGCAGGCGCAATAGATTACAATGCAAAAGACGAATTTATAGAAGAACGCTACGGCGCAATCGTTGCCGCAACGGGATTCAACCCAATTTCCATGGAAAAATTCGATGAATTTGCATATTCGCAGTCGAAAGACGTTATAACCTCGCTGGAGCTTGAACGTCTTATGAATGCCGCAGGTCCTACGGGAGGAACATTGCTTCGTCCGTCCGACGGCGAACATCCGCATACCATAGTGTTCGTTCAGTGCGTAGGCTCGAGATGCGAAGCCTGCGCCGAAAAAGGCAAGGAATACTGCTCAAAAATATGTTGTATGTACACTGCGAAGCACGCAATGCTCATACGCGACAAATACCCCGATACGGACGTATACGTATTCTATATAGACGTGCGTACTCCGGGCAAGAACTTTGATGAATTTTATCGCCGTGCGGTTGAAGAATACGGCGTACATTATATAAAAGGTATGGTCGGAAAAGTATCTCCGGAAAACGGAAAGCTTAAAGTCCGGGCGTCCGACCTGCTCGACGGAAAGCAGCTTCATATAGATGCCGACCTTGTCGTTCTTGCGGCGGCAATCGAGCCGGATAAATCGGCAAGACCGCTTGCGACAATGCTTACGGCAAGCATGGATACGAACGATTTCTTCACGGAAGCGCACCCGAAACTCCGTCCCGTGGAAAGCCCTACGGCAGGCGTGTTCCTCTCCGGAGCGTGCCAGGGCCCGAAAGATATTCCGGAAACCGTATCCCAGGCAGGAGCGGCGGCTTCAAAGGTTATCGGACTGCTCTGCAAGGATAAGCTTGTCGGAAACCCATGTATAGCACATTCGGACGAAATGATGTGCAACGGCTGTTCGACCTGTGAAAAAGTATGTCCATACGGCGCTATAACATATCAGGATAAAGAATTCAGAATGCCCGACAGAACAACGAAAGTAAGACGTGTTGCCGTTGTAAACGAAGCCGTATGCCAGGGCTGCGGCGCCTGCACGGTCGCTTGTATGTCCGGTGCAATGGATCTCAGAGGATTCACAAGCAAACAGATTATGGCGGAGGTGGACGCAATATGCAAATGAATGAATATAAACCGCTGATAGTGGCATTTTGCTGCAACTGGTGTTCGTATGCCGGCGCAGACCTCGCCGGAAACAACAGACTTAATTACCCGGCAGATGTTAAGATAATACGTGTGCCGTGTTCATGCAGAGTAAACCCGATGTTTATTCTCCGTGCGTTCCAGAGAGGCGCAGACGGCGTTATAATATGCGGCTGCCATCCCGGCGACTGCCATTATACATCCGGTAACTACTATACGCGCCGCCGTATGGCACTGCTGTTCTCCATGCTCGATTATCTCGGCATCGAGAAAGAACGCACCCGTGTGGAATGGGTAAGTGCGGCGGAGGGTGCAAAGTTTGCCGCAACAATGAATGATTTCGCCGAAAAGGTTGCCGCCTTGGGCGAAAACAAAAGATTGGAGGATTTGCGATGCAGGAAATAACACGTGAAGTTCTCGTATCAAAGGCTGCCGAGCTTCTGAAAAACGGCACTGTAGACCGTGTCCTCGGCTGGAAAAAGGGAGAATTTGACTATGACGTAACCCCGGCGGTGTTCGGCACTGCGGAGGAGCTGGAAAAAGATTTTGTATGGAATGATTTTTGCGGCGCAAACTTCTCGAAATACCTCGTTTGCGAAACGGGCAAAAGCGAAAACAAGGTTCTTGTTTTCTTAAAACCGTGTGATACGTACAGCTTCAATCAACTGCTTACGGAACACAGATTCGACAGAGAAAAGGTATATGCCGCAGGCATTCCGTGCAGCGGAATGCTTGATATAAGCAAGATAAAAGAAAACGCCGAGGGCATTGTGGAAATAACGGATAAAGGCGACACAGTCGAAGCGGAAACGCTATACGACGGCGTTGTAACACTGAACCGTGCTGATGCACTTCCGGACAGATGCGCAAACTGCAAATCGAAGAAACACGTTGCATATGACGAGCTTTTGGGTTCGGACGGAGAAGTTCTCGATTCCGCAAGATTTGATGAAGTTGAAAAGCTGGAGAAAATGACGGCGGACGAACGCTTTGCATTCTGGCAGAACGAGCTTTCACGCTGTATTCGCTGCAATGCGTGCCGTGACGTATGTCCTGCCTGCACCTGCGAAAAATGCGTATTCGACAATCCGAATTCCGGAGTTGAAAACAAAGCGGCTGCAAACTCGTTTGAAGAAAAAATGTTCCATATCATACGTGCATTCCACGTTGCGGGACGTTGTACAGACTGCGGCGAATGTTCGAGAGTTTGTCCTCAGCACATACCGCTTCATCTGCTCAACCGTAAATTTATCAAGGATATTGATAATTTCTACGGCGAATATCAGGCAGGTGCGGAAGTCGGAAGCCGTGCGCCTATAGTTAATTACACAACTGACGATTTGGAACCCGGCGAAGCTGTTGAAAGAGGTGATGAGAATGCGTAAGATTTCACTTGATAAAACAGATATACTGTTTTCCGCAATTGCCGAAGCAAATACGCTTTACCTGCCCGTTGATACCAAAGCAGGAGCGAAATTTGAGAAATGGGAAAACGGCATGAAGCTTTCGGACGCACTCAACACCGTCAGAAGTGCAAAAGATTTCTTCTTTCCGCAGACAGAAAACCTCATGGATTTCAAGATGGAAGGGAAAAATATAGAAATTATAGATACACGCAGCGAATGTGAAGATTTCGTTATTTTCGGCGTGCGTGCGTGCGACGTAAAAAGCTTTGAGGTTCTCGACAGAGTATTCCTCGCAGACCCGGTTGATACGTATTACAAAAACCGCCGTGAACACGGAATTATCGTGTCGCTTGCCTGCAACAAACCCGTGGAAACCTGTTTCTGCGGCACGTTCGGCATAGACGCTTCCGAGCCGGAGGGCGACGTTGTTTGTCATAAAACGGAAGATACCCTTTATATGGAAGCCAAAACCGAAAAAGGCACAAAGCTTCTCGAATGCTTAAACGGCGTAACGGAAGAAGCTGACGTTTCCGAAATCGACGGCACAAAAGCCGTTATCAAAGAAAGACTTGCCAAGCTGCCGCTTGCGAAGCTTTCCGCAGATAAATTCGGTGCCGGAAAAACATCGGAGTTTTTCGACGCTCCGGAATGGAAAGAGCTTTCTCAAGCTTGCCTCGGCTGCGGAACTTGTACGTTCGTATGCCCGACCTGCCAGTGCTACGATATAAAAGACTTTAACACGGGAAACGGCGTAAAGCGTTTCCGCTGCTGGGATTCCTGTATGTATTCGGATTTCACGAAAATGTCTGCCGGACAGCCCAGACTTACACAGCTTGAGAGATTCCGCCAGCGTTTCATGCACAAGCTTGTGTATTATCCTACAAATAATAACGGATTGTTCTCCTGCGTAGGCTGCGGCAGATGTCTTGCAAAATGCCCGATACAGATGAACATTGTAAAGGTTATGAAAAAACTGGGAGGTAACGAAAATGCTTGATATGAAAGAACCTCTTATACCGGTTGTCGGCGTTGTTACCGATATCCGCATAGATACGCCGGACGTTAAGACGTTCCGTGTCGTGACTCCGGACGGCAAAAAGGCGTTCGAGCATAAGCCGGGTCAGTGTGCAATGCTGTCTGTTCCCGGCGTGGGCGAAGCGATGTTTTCCATTACTTCCTCCCCCACCAATACGGAATATATGGAATTTTCAATAAAAAAATGCGGCTGCGTCACGGAATGGCTCCATTCCATGGAAGTGGGTCAGCAGATAACGATTCGCGGACCGTACGGAAACGCATTCCCCGTAGATACGGAATTTGCCGGTCATGATATGCTTTTCATCGCCGGCGGTATCGGCCTTGCGCCGCTGCGTTCCGTTATAAACTATTGCCGTCACTACCGTGACAGATACGGAAAAATAGATATTGTATACGGCTCACGCAGTATGCAGGATCTTGTTGATTACAAAGAGATAATAGACGAATGGTCGAAAGACGAAGGCGTAAACGTATACCTCACCATAGACCGTGAGCAGCCCGAATGGGACGGTCACGTGGGATTCGTTCCGAATTACGTTAAAGAACTCGGATTTTCCACGGACAAAACGGCTATTCTCTGCGGTCCGCCTATCATGATTAAGTTCACGCTTGCCGGACTTCAGGAACTGGGATTTGACAAAACACAGGTATATACAACAATGGAGCTTCGCATGAAATGCGGTATAGGAAAATGCGGCCGCTGCAACATAGGTTCAAAATATGTCTGCAAAGACGGTCCGGTATTCCGCTGCGACGAAATCGACGAGCTTCCCGATGAATATTAATAAGGAGGAACCGATATGGAAAATATGGTTAATATTTACTTGTTCGGCAAGCAGTACAGTGTGCCGGATAACCTTACAATAATGCGTGCCATGGAATATGCCGGTTATCAGCTCGTCCGCGGCTGCGGATGCCGTAACGGCTTCTGCGGTGCATGCGCTACGATTTACCGCATAAAAGGCGATAGAGAGCTTAAAACGTGTCTTGCCTGCCAGACAAAGGTAGAAGAGGGTATGTACGTTGCTACTCTGCCGTTCTTCCCGCTTGTTAAGCAGGTTTACGACATTGAGCGGATTAAACCCACGGAACAGATTATGATGCAGCTTTATCCCGAAATATATGTGTGCGTGGGCTGCAACGCCTGTACGAAAAGCTGTACGCAGAGCCTTAATGTAATGCAGTATATAGCATATGCGCAGAGAGGCGAATTCGACAAATGTGCGGAAGAATCTTTCGACTGCGTAATGTGCGGTGTTTGCTCGTCACGCTGCCCTGCCGGAATTTCACATCCGCAGGTTGCAATGCTCGCAAGACGTCTGAACGGAAAATACCTTGCACCGAAGAGCGAACATCTCGAAAACCGTGTAAAAGAAATCAAAGACGGTACATTTACCGAGCTTATTGAAAATCTTATGCAAAAGCCGATTGACGAAATCAAAGAGCTTTATAACAACAGAGAAATCGAGAAGTAAGGAGGTATAAATCATGTATTCAAAGGAATTTGAAAAATCACTTGAAGCTGTCGAAGCTGCAAGAGAAGCGAATATCGCTTACGAGCCGAAGCGTATGACGGCGGAGGAAAAAGATACTCTGCTTGCGGCATATCACCCGGACTACAAAAAAAGCGAATTTTCCGCTTTGAAAATCGGTCCGAACAAGGGCGAAGAAGTACCTCACGAGCTTTGCGAAATGCTCCAGGCACACAGCCGAATTTCGGCAGAAGATGTAAATCTTGAAAATGTAAAATATGATGTTGACGTACTTATCATAGGCGGCGGCGGAGCAGGCGCTTCCGCTGCCATAGAAGCCGACAATGCCGGTGCAAAAGCTATGATTGTTACAAAGCTGCGTATCGGCGATGCGAACACAATGATGGCAGAGGGCGGCATTCAGGCGGCCGACAAGCCGAACGATTCCCCGGCAATCCATTTTGTTGACGCATTCGGCGGCGGCCATTATGCCGCAAAGCGTGAGCTGCTTGCGAAGCTTGTATGCGAAGCGCCGGAAGCTATTCAGTGGCTCAACGACCTCGGCGTTGAATTTGACAAAGACGCAAACGGCACAATGATAACAACTCACGGCGGCGGTACATCACGCAAACGTATGCACGCTGCAAAGGACTATTCCGGTGCGGAAATCATGCGTACACTCCGTGACGAAGTGCTGAACAGAGGTATACCCGTTGTGGATTTTACTTCGGCAATAGAACTGATACTTGACGAGAACGGAAACGCCGCAGGCGCAGTTCTCATGAATATGGAAACAAAGGAACTCATGGTTGCACGTGCAAAAACCGTTATCATAGCTACGGGCGGCGCAGGCCGTATGCACTACCAGGGATTCCCGACATCAAACCACTACGGCGCAACGGCAGACGGTCTTGTACTCGGCTACAGAGTAGGCGCAAAGCTTTTGTATGCCGAAACATTGCAGTATCACCCGACGGGTGCGGCATTCCCGCAGCAGATTTTCGGTGCGCTTGTTACGGAAAAGGTTCGTTCTCTCGGTGCTAAGCTTGTAAACCGTGACGGTAAAGTATTCATGCATCCGCTTGAAACCCGTGACGTTGCGGCAGCTTCAATAATCAGAGAATGTTCCGACAGAGAAGAGGGCGTTGACACAGGCAGCGGCAAAGCCGTATGGCTCGATACGCCGATGATAGAAAAAATCGGCGGCGAGGGTACTATAGAAAAGCGTATTCCTGCCATGATGCGTATGTTCGCAAGCTACGGAATAGACATCAGAAAAGAACCCATCCTCGTATACCCCACACTGCATTATCAGAACGGCGGTCTTGATATAGACGTAAACGGCATGACAACGAACGTTGAAAACCTGTTTGTTGCCGGCGAAGCAGTCGGAGGAATACACGGACGTAACAGACTTATGGGCAACTCGCTTCTTGATATAATAGTATTCGGCAGAAACGCCGGCAAGAATGCCGCAGCACGTTCAAAGGACGTTAAACCCGGCAAGCTTACGCTCGAACATATCGCAAAATTCGACGCAGAGCGTGAAGCCGCAGGCATAAAGACAGATGCGGTATCGCCTATGCTTCTTCCGGATTACAGAAGAAAATAAAATTAAAGAAAGTCAGGGCTTATAATGACAATAGAATTTATTACAGATTTGCTTGAAGCGCTCACGATATTCTGTTTCGGTCTTTCGTGGCCTATATCAATAAGAAAATCAATCATATCACGTACGGCAAAGGGAAAAAGCCTTTTCTTCGAGGTGTTCCTGCTGATAGGTTATGCGTGCGGTATCGCAAGAAAGATAATCCAGCTGAATAACGGAAGCACAGGATTCATGTTCTTCTTAAGCTTCTTCTTCTACATTCTGAATTTCATCGAAATATCTATAGATGTTGCGCTGTATTTCAGAAACAAAAAGCTTGACGAAGCTGCTGAATTGAACGCAAAATAATTCTAACACATGGGCTGTAGCAAAACGATTTTTGAAATCGAGTTGACTACAGCCCATGTGTTATTATCCTATTATTTAATTTTACTTAGGACAAATCCTGAACGTAAAGAACTTTTTCTTTCGGCTTCGGATTATATTTTCCTTCAAGGAATTTCTTTGCAACCTGCGGCAGAAGTGCGTAGCTTAATACGTCCTCTTCGCACTTTGCAAAATCCTTTGCTTCTTCTGTCAAAGCTGCTATTTCCGGTTTCAGCGTATCTGCGAATCTGCACGTTATGAGCGGCTCATCGCCTATAGCCATTTTACGAACTTCTTCGTTTACCTCGCCCGGAAGTCTGCCGTATTCGCCTCTGAGCAAGCCTTTGGATTCTTTTGTGAATACCTTATAACGACCTCTCAAAACGTTCATAACTGCCTGTGTGCCCACTATCTGGCTTGTAGGAGTTACGAGCGGCGGATATCCGAAATCTTTTCTTACAACAGGAACTTCGGCAAGCACTTCATAATACTTATCCTCCGCATTAGCCTGTTTGAGCTGCGATATAAGATTTGAAAGCATTCCGCCCGGAACCTGATAAAGCAGTGTATTCGGGTCTACGTTCAGCACCTTCGGGTCGAGTATGCCCTGAGCCTTGAGCTTGTCGGCAACTTTTCTGAAATGAGCGGCAGCCTTGCTCAAATTTGCAAGGTCTATGCCCGTATCTCTTTCCTGACCTTTCAAAGTCGCAACGAGAGCCTCTGTGGACGGGTTACTCGTTCCGTTTGCAAACGGTGAAAGTGCGCAGTCAACAATGTCAACACCTGCCTGTGCGGCCATTAAGTATGTCATATCTCCCGTACCCGTTGTATTATGAGTATGTAAATGTATCGGTACGCTTACGTTTTCTTTCAGCTTTTTAACAAGGCTGTACGCATTGTAAGGAAGCAGCAGGTTTGCCATATCCTTAATACAAATAACGTCAGCACCCATTTTTTCGAGTTCGCACGCCAGACGAACGAAATATTCCTCGTCGTGTACGGGGCTTGTTGTATAGCTGAGTGCCGCTTCGCAGATTCCGCCGTATTCTTTAACGTATTTTATAGCGGCTTCCAAGTTTCTCGTATCGTTCAGCGCATCGAATATTCTTACAACGTCAATACCGTTTTCGATTGACTTTTTGCAGAACTGCTCAACAACATCGTCCGCATAAGGTCTGTATCCCAGTATGTTCTGACCTCTGAAAAGCATCTGAAGCTTTGTTTTCGGCATAGCTTTTTTGAGTGTGCGCAGTCTTTCCCACGGGTCTTCGTTCAAGAATCTCATGCAAACGTCGAAAGTTGCGCCGCCCCAACATTCTATCGACCAATATCCCATATTATCGAGAATTTCGCAAGCCGGAAGCATATCTTCGATACGCATTCTCGTAGCTGCCTGCGACTGGTGTGCATCTCTTAATATTGTATCTGTAATATATAATTTTGACATATTGTCCTACCTCCATTAATGTAACATAGCAAGCAGTACGCCGGCTGCTATAGCCGAACCTATAACACCTGCAACGTTAGGACCCATAGCGTGCATAAGCAGGAAGTTTTTCGGATTTTCTTTCTGACCGACAACCTGTGATACACGTGCCGCCATAGGAACAGCCGATACGCCGGCAGAACCGATAAGCGGATTGATTTTGTTCTTCAGGAACAGATTCATGAATTTAGCAAGCAGTACGCCGCCGGCAGTACCCATACCAAACGCTACGATACCCATTGCAAGTATGCAAAGTGTAAGCGGCGAGAGGAATGTCGAAGCCGTTGCCGTTGCACCTACGGAAATTCCGAGGAATACGGTTACTATATTCATCAGTTCGTTCTGAACCGTCTTTGAAAGTCTTTCGCATACGCCGGATTCTTTGAGCAGGTTTCCGAGCATCAAACTGCCTACGAGAGGAGCTGCGGACGGAACAAGCAGAGCAACAAAAACAGTAACAACTATCGGGAATACGATTTTCTCTGTTTTTGAAACCGGGCGAAGCTCTTTCATAACAATCATACGCTCTTTTTTCGTTGTGAGTGCTTTCATTATAGGAGGCTGAATTACGGGAACGAGCGCCATGTAGGAATATGCCGCAACGGCTATAGGTCCCAAGAAATTCGGAGCAAGCTTTGATGTAACGAATATTGCCGTAGGACCGTCCGCACCGCCTATGATACCAACGGAGCCGGCAAGATTAACAAGCGGAGTGCCGTCGAGCAGACCTTCAAGATTTGAAACTATAAAGGGGAATAATTCTCTTACGCCTATAAACGTCATGAATATTCCGAGCTGTGCGGCAGCACCGAGAAGCAAGCTTTTCGGGTTCGCTATCAGCGGACCGAAATCCGTCATTGCGCCTACGCCGACAAATATAAGACACGGATATATTCCGAGCTTAACGCCGAGATATAAAACATCTATAAGACCGGGCATAACGGTTGAGCCGTCCGCAAGCGGAATACCGGAACCGAACATTTCCCAGTGAACATGACCGCCGGCAAAAAGCGCTTCGTGATACATATCTGCGCCTATGAGGTTCGTCAAAAGCATACCGAACGCTATAGGCAGAAGCAGCAGCGGTTCGAATTTTTTTACTATCGCAAGATAAAGCAGCAAGCAGGCAACAAGTATCATTATAAGCGCATTCGGAGAGCCTAATATCTGATAAAAGCCTGTCTGATGCCAAAAATTAATTAATGCATCCATCTTTTAAACCTCCGATTACTTAATTGTGCAAAGCGGAGTTCCGTTTTCAACACTCTGACCGTTCTGAACATTTATGGAGGTTACCGTACCGTCGCAGCCTGCCATGATTTCGTTTTCCATTTTCATAGCTTCGAGGATCATAAGCACCTGACCTTTTTTAACTGCATCTCCGACTTTTACTTTAACGTCGAGGATTGTTCCCGGCATAGGACAGCTTACAGCCTCGCCCTCGCCCGTTGCAGCCGGTGCCGGTGCGGGAGCTGCCGCAGGCTTTGCTGCCGGTGCTGCCTTGGCTTCTTCTTCGCTTATAAGCTCTATTGCTACCTTATACTCTGTTCCGTTTACGTTTACTTTGTAGTTTTTCATTTCAATTCTCCTTACATTCTTGTTATTGATAAAATTCTTATCCCCGAAACATCTGTTCCGAGATTCTCTGCAATTGCTGCCGCAACTGCCGCTGTAAATTCACCCTTATTGGCAATAACTGTCGGCTGCGGAACAGCCGCAGCAGCGGGAGCTGCTTTTACAGGCTCATTTGGTTCGTTCTTTGCCAAAAGTTTAACAATCACACTCATAAGACCAAGAATGATTACAATACAAATAAGACCTAAAAATACGATTCCCATACCCATTGCACAAACAAGACCGCTTGACGGTTCAATCGGCATATTTTTTCCTCCTTTCGGGACACCCTATGTATATAAATAAATTTTAAAACAAAATTTACCCAATATAATTTTAGCACTAAATTTTTCATATAACAATATGCTTTCGGGTTTCTTAACAGTTTCTTAACACATTTTGTAGAAACCTGCCAAAGTGTGTTGTATTTTCACGGAATTTCAAGTCAAAAATACAATGTGATTTTTAAAAAATCCGCCGTTTGAGAAAGCATTGAAACTGCTGTACAAAAACATAAAAAGACAATATTACAAAAAATAAGTTGAACAAAGTTTAATCAATGTCCGTCGGGCGTAAAACAGGCGGTCTGTACATTCCGTCCCGAAAAAAGTGCGGCAAAATAAAACATTTTGCCACACTCTCTTTAAGTGCTTTATGCGGTCTGTGCATTTTTTTGCAGCACCGCTTTTCAATAAGGGGCTTTAGCCCCGTCATTCAACGTTTTCAGCGGGAGATTGTATCCCACCGCTGAAAAAAATTAAGCGGAACCCGCCGCCTACAGAGGCGGAGGACATCTTAATTTAGTTATATTTCGTGTATTTCAATATTATACTCATTAAATTTTTCACGAAGCTCTTCCGAAAAATTCTTTTCGGCTATAACGTGGTTTATTTCCTCGAATTTTGCAAGCTTTGCAAGACCTATTCTACCGACCTTTGAACGGTCGAACATATAAAATTTCGATTTTGCATTCGCCACCATGCACTGCTTTATAGCACATTCCTGTTCGTTGCTTTCCAAAATCCCGGCGTTTATGCTGATTCCCCTGCTGCTGAAAAACATTTTATTTACATAATAGTTTTCCTTGATGCAGTTCACAGCCTGGCTGCCGACCAAAGACTGGTTTCGGCTTACCAAACCGCCTATGGATATAACCTTTATATCCGGAACATCGGCAAGCTCATTTAAGATTCTCAGCGAATTTGTAACGACGGTAACCTTTTTCATTTTTTTCAGTTCTCTCGCTATGAAAAAAGTTGTCGTGGAAGCGTCTAAAAAAACCGTATCGCCCGGCAATATAAATCTAATCGCCGCACGTGCAAGCTTTTCCTTTATCGCCGTATTCGTCTGTTTACGTTTTTCGAGCGGCATTTCCTGATTGTCCACGGGGATTGCTCCGCCGTGTGTTCTCATCAATGCGTCCTCTTTTTCAAGCTTTTCCAAATCACGGCGAATAGTTTCCTCCGTGACGGAAAGTGCCTTGCTCAGCCTGTTTACCGAAACCGAACCTTCTTCTCTAAGAACCTCTAATATATGTTTTTGCCGTTCAAGCGCAAACATCAGTTCACCTCCGTGAAAAAACAACCGTTACGTTATTTTTTCCGTACAATTTTTACTCTGTCGCCGTTTCTGAGTCCCGCAGCATTTGCATCGTCTATATCTATATGCATTTCAGTGTTGAAATCATCACGTACACGTATCTGCACGTCATAGAATTTCGTAGGTTTAGTACCTTCTGCGAGCACGTCTACGTAATCGCCGTCCGAAAGACCCTCTTTCGCCGCATATTCCGGCGTGAGATGGATATGGCGGTTCGCTATGATTACGCCCTCTTTGAGGTAGATTGTACCCTTAGGACCTACCACAGCGATACGCTCCGAGCCTTTGACATCGCCCGACGGACGTACCGGCGGACTTATTTTCAGTATAAAAGTATCCGTTCTGGAAACCTCTACCTGTGTATTTTTTCTGACAGGTCCCAAAACACGCACTTTCTCTATTGCTCTGAGCGACGGACCTACCAGCGTTACGGTTTCCTCCGCAGCGTATTCTCTGCCCATGAGAGATTTTTTCTTTGTAAGCTCATATCCTTTTCCGAAGAGCTTTTCCAAATCTTCCTGCGACAAATGAATATGCCTTTGAGATACGCCTATCCTTATTCCGTCCGCTTTGTATTCGGCAATTGCCTTGGCAACGGCTTTTTCTATTTCCTTTGCGTCAAGCATTGTTTACTCTCCTTTTTATCAGGCATTATTGTAAAATATTATTTAATGTATAACTAATTCGGGCGGATAATATCCGCACATATGAATTTTACAATCACCTATTATTTAAGTGTAGGAAGAATTTTTTCAACATCGCCGTGAGGACGGGGTATTACGTGTACTGCGATTATTTCGCCGAGCTTTTCGGCAGCTGCCTGACCGGCTTCGGTTGCAGATTTAACGGCGCCTACATCGCCTCTTATCATTACGGATACGAGTCCCGAACCTATTTTCTCCGTTCCTATCAATACTACGTTAGCTGCTTTTACCATTGCGTCCGCTGCTTCGATTGCCGCAACAAGACCTCTTGTTTCTATCATTCCGAGTGCTTCCTGTGCCATTTTCATTCAATCCTTTCATTAATTATTTTATGTCAAAATCAAAGAACTTTGCGACCTCGCCGTGGAGATTCGGTATTGCTTCGCAGCCGTATACCGTACCCAATACCGAAGCCTTTTCTTTGCCTGTTTCCAGTGCGGATTTAACCGCCGATATATTCCCCGTTACAACGAGTGTAACGAGCCTACCGCCGAGCCTTTTCTCCGTATGTACAAGACGTACATCTGCCGCTTTGAGCATGGAATCAAGTCCCTCAATCGCAGCGACAAGACCCTGCACTTCCAGCAAGCCTATGGATTTTGGCGGCTGTTCCTCATATTCCGCACCGAGGAACGATTTCGGCAGTTTTTTATTATATTTATCCTTGTTGATGTCGAGCCTGTATGCCATTTTATCAACATCTTCGCCGGGATTTGCTATTATATGAGATACAATGTATTTATTCAGCGATTTTGCGTAGTTTACGCCGGCTTCAACGGCAGCACGCACAGCCGATACATTGCCCTCAATCTTCACAATCATTATAAGCGGAGCCGGAGCAGACGGTGCAAACGGTCTGTTCCTGTCAAAGGCTATTACTTTTACATCAGCCGCTTTTGCACAGATGTCTGCCGCGCATACCGCTGTTGTAAAGCTGTAAACCTCTATCATGCCAAGTGCTTTCATACCTTTAACTCCTCTTTAAATAATGTGCATTGCGTCTACCATAACGCAGCGGCGCTGACGTGTGAACGAATGTGCCGCCGTCAAGCCCTCGCCGGTAGGTCCTGCGATTGTGAATGTCGTATAGCCCTCGCCGCCTGCGCCTATTCCGGCATAAGACGGAGCGTTCTTAACAAAAATCGTAGTTTCCACCGCTTTGGCGAATTTCGTTATATTATCTATATTCTTTGAATGAATATGTGCCGAATGTCTGTTGCCGTGTTCTGCCGCAACAGCTTTTTCAACCGCTTCGTCAATATCCTTGACTCTTACGATTGCAAGCACCGGCATCATCATTTCCGTCTGAACAAACGGATGCTCGTTTGCCGTTTCGCAAATTATAAGTCTGGGGTCTGCTTCGATGCCTATTGCCTTAAGGAAAAGACGTGCGTCTTTGCCTACCCAGTCTTTGTTTATCGACCATTTCCCGTTGTTTTCTTTCAGAATTATATTTTTGAGCTTTTCTGCCTGTTCCGCATTTATGTAATATGCGCCGTTTTCTTTCATACCGGCTATCAGCTCGTCCGCTTTGTTTTCAAAAACAAAACATTCTTTTTCGGCTATGCACGGAAGATTGTTATCAAAGCTTGCGCCGAGAACAATATCTCTCGCCGCTTTTTTGACATCTGCCGTATCATCAACGATTACCGGCGGATTTCCTGCGCCTGCGCCTATAGCCTTTTTGCCCGACGACAGCAAAGCTTTAACAACTCCGGGGCCGCCCGTAGCAACAAGCATACGAACTATAGGAGAAGCCATCATTTCGTCCGATGACGCTTTTGTCGGATTTTCAACCGTTACGACCAGATTTTCCGGACCGCCGGCTTCGAGAATCGCACGGTTTACCAAATCAACGGCGTAGTTAGCCGTTTTCTTTGCGTGCGGATGTGGATTGAACACAACTGCGTTTCCTCCGGCAATCATACCGATTGAATTGCAGATTACGGTTTCGCTCGGGTTCGTCGAAGGCGTTATGCTTCCGATAACTCCGAAAGGAGCCATCTCGATAAGCGTAAGACCTGCGTCACCGGTGAACACGTTTGCTTTCAAATCCTCCGTTCCCGGTGTTTTGTTTGCTACCAGCTGATGTTTTATAACCTTATCTTCAACACGTCCCATGCCTGTTTCCTCAACGCCGAGGCGAGCGAGGTTTTCGGCTTCGTCAAGTGTGAATTCACGTATTTTTGAAATCATTTTTTCACGCTGCTCTATAGTATAGCTGCGGAATGTTTTATAAGCTGCGTTCACAGCCGCAAGTGCGTCCGACATATTGTCAAAAACGCCGAGCTGTTTTTTCGGAGCTGACTGCATACTCTTCACAACCTGCTCCACGATTTTGCTTATTCTTTCTTCATCTATTGCCAAGTTTAGCACCCCTTTCACGGGTTATATAATACTTTTTATGAGTTTTCTGTCCGGACGGGGTATAACTGCGCTGTCAAGCAGCATTCCTTTATCTCCCGTGCCGATTTTTGCTTTATCTATTGCCGCCTGAACCGCCGCAACCTCGCCCGTTATCATAACGTATGATTTTCCGCACATACCGTGTGCAAGACGAAGCTCAATCAAATCAACTATCGAAGTTTTTGCGCATACATCTGCGGCAACTATGGCCGAAGCCGCCGAAAACGTTTCGATAACGCCGAGTGCGTTCACGTCCTCGACAACACTTGTGCCGTACATTGCAGGATAAATAGATTCGTGCGGATTACCGAGTACAAAGCTGTCTATAAGCTTTTTCGGGAATTTTACCTTGGAGGCTTCGACCGCTGCGTTTACCGCACTCAAATCTCCGCTTATGATAACTATGTATTTACCCGGACAAACGACCTTTGCTTCAAGTATCTCGACTTCAGACGTTTTAACCATTATATCAGCCGCCTGCACGCCGATTGATACGGTTACATATTCAACCATTCCTATTGCGTTTGCCATTTTCTATCATTCCTTTCCGGCATCGGCCGCTATTATAATAAATTTATCGGTTATTTCTTCAACCGTTCCGTTTTTCGGTGCATGGATATTCACACCGAGAGCAGAATCATCGGTTTTTGCAATAACCTGCGACGCCGCAACCTTATCGCCCGATTTGACAACGGGCTTTGCCGGTGCGCCGATATGCTGCGAAAGCATAATCTTGATGCGCTTTTCGTTCGGCATTTCCTCCGTTATCGGAGCGTTAATATCGTATTTTACAAGGTCGAGCCTTTCTTTGAGCCTGTGCATGGGCAAAAGACGGTATTCTCTGTCTTCTCTTACGTCGTCAAACTCCGTAAGAGGCATTGGCTTTATACCGTTTTTGCGCAGTCCCGCCTTGTATTCGGCGATAAGCGAACGGGGATTAAGTCCCTGCGGACAGGCGTACATTTCGCATATTCCGCAGCTTGAACAATACATTGTGTTAATCATATCCTGCGGATTTGTTATAACATTTCTCGAAAGCGCACGCATGAATTTATGCGGTGCTATCGGCTGACCCAAAAGGTTTCTCGAACAAAGCTCCGTACAGGCACGGCACTGGCAGCAAACGCTCATTGCGCGTTTTATTTCCAGCTGTGCATTCGCCAGACGTTTCAAAACTATTTCGTGATTTTCCGGCATTACGAGTATACCGTTCGTTGTTTTTGTAACAACAGAGTATTCGTCCGCAAGGTTTCCCGTCATGGGACCTCCGCTTATTATACGTGTGTTTTCGGCGGTCACGCCGCCGCACATATCTATAAGAGTTTTAAACGTTGTTCCGAGAGGAGCTTTTATGGTTTTCGGTTCTTTTACCTCACCGGCTACCGTAACATATTTGTGCGTTACCGGCGAATTTGAATTTAAAGCGCAATACATATTGTATACCGTTTCCACGTTATACACGATACAGCCTACGGAAATCGGCAGATTTCCCGGCGGCACGACTCTGCCGGTGGTTTCGTAAATCGTAACGACCTCATCGCCTGCCGGATACATTTCCGGCAAAATGCCTATACGGCCTTTTTTAAATTCTCCGATTACGTTTTTTACAGCCGAAACCGCACCTTTGTAGCTGCCTTTCACGGCAATTACAAATTCGTCGGCTTCAACGGTATCGGCTATCGCCGCCAGAGTGCTTACTATTTCATAAGCATATTTTTCAAGCATTTGTCTGTGCAGCTTCAAAAGCGGTTCGCATTCGGCACAGTTAAGTATTACCGTACTTGCGCGCAAATCCAGCTTTGCATAGGAGGGGAAGCCTGCGCCGCCCGCTCCTACGATTCCGTTTTCTCTTAACAATTGTTTTAATTCATTAATCTGCATAAATTATATCTCCAAATCTGCGCCATCGTCAACAATTCCGACTATAGCCGCATCAACAGGCGCATCGGGCATACCGCAGCCGACACGTGCCGCACTGCCTGTCGCAACAAGCACAATTTCGCCTATTCCGGCACCAACGTCGTCTGTGGCAACAATGTTTTTGCCGTCCGACATGGACTTTGCCGGCTGAACTATAAGAAATTTATTGCCGATTAATTTTTCGTTTTTTCTTGTGGAAACAAGACTTCCCACAACTTTACCGATTATCATATTCTCACAACCGTTTTAAATTATTTAAGTGTCGGCAGAATTTTTTCAACATCGCCGTGAGGACGGGGAATTACGTGTACTGCGATTATTTCGCCGAGTCTTTGAGCGGCTGCCTGACCTGCTTCCGTTGCGGATTTAACGGCGCCTACGTCGCCTCTTACCATTACGGATACGAGTCCCGAACCTATTTTCTCTGTTCCTATCAATACTACGTTTGCTGCTTTTACCATTGCGTCAGCTGCTTCGATTGCAGCGACAAGACCTCTTGTTTCTATCATTCCGAGTGCTTCCTGTGCCATTTTTATTTCCTCCTTAATTTTTATTTCTTCTTTTATTATAGGCTTTTTGCCTTTTTTTGCTTCGGCCATGTTTGTGCCCTCCGATTATTTAAGTGACGGCAGAATTTTTTCAACGTCGCCGTGAGGACGGGGTATTACGTGTACGGCAATAAGCTCGCCGAGTCTTTGAGCGCTTGCGCTGCCTGCTTCCGTTGCCGCTTTAACTGCGCCCACGTCGCCCCTTACCATTACGGATACGAGTCCCGAACCTATTTTCTCCGTGCCTATGAGTGTTACTTCTGCTGCTTTTACCATTGCGTCAGCTGCTTCGATTGCAGCGACAAGACCTCTTGTTTCTATCATTCCGAGTGCTTCCTGTGCCATTTTTATTTCCTCCTAATTATTCATTTATTATTGCTATTTTAAGTCCCTGCATTGCAAGGTTTGTTTTGTGCGCTTCGTTTATCTGTTCGAGCGGGAATTTATGCGTTATAAGCTTTTCCATGGGTAGTCCTATGGCTTTTGCTCTCTTTAAGAAATCAAAAGTCGTTGCATAATCTCTGAGCGTGTATACCCAAGAACCGACAAGCGTTATTTCCTTCGAGCAAAGGTCGAAATGCGGATTTATCGTTGCATCGCCGCCGTTTATGAAAAATCCGAGTTCGCACAATCCGCCGCCGTTTCTTATGAACTTATAAATGTTGCTGTGTGCAACGGGCGAACCCGTACACTGGAACGCAAAATCTGCCGGATAGCCGCCGAATGCGTCTTTGACAGCGTCCGCAAGAGCGTCAATTCCTTTGTAGTTTTTGAAGTTTACGGATTTGTCCGCACCCATTTCTTTCGCAAAGGCAAGACGTTTGTCCTCGCCGTCTATCGCTACGATATTCTCAATTCCCATTGTACGCAGTACAGCAATACATATAAGACCGATAGGTCCGCAGCCCTGAACCGCAACACGTGAATTGAATCTTAAAATACCTGTTGTTTTTGCTCTTTCCACAGCGTGGATAAGCACTGCGCAAGGCTCTATAAGTATACGCATATCAAGGCTCAAATCGCTTACATTGAATATTGTAGAACCTTTTCTTACAACGAGATAATCCGCAAACCAGCCGTTAAGATGTATATCATCATCGGGCAAAAGTCCGTAAACGTCTGCGCCGCCTACGTTCTGTTTGTTCAAATCGAACATCGTTATGTCCGGATTGTCCTTGAATATCATGCAGGTAACAACCTTGTCGCCTATGTTCAGCGGTTTTCCTGCGCTGTCTTTTTTAACATTTTTACCCATTTTAACTATTTCGCCTGTGCCCTCATGACCGAGTACGAGCGGAATAAGTCCGAACGGATCTCTCTTAAATTCGTGGGCGTCCGTGCCGCATATTCCGCAGCCTTCCACCTTAACCAAAATATCGTCATCACCTATTTCGGGAATCGGAAACTCTTTTATTTCGTAATTTTCAAGCGCAGTGAGCATTGCCGCTCTGCTTGTCTTAGGTATTTCTCTCGAAGCAGGTGCACTTTTTTCGCCGCCCATTTCGCTCAATACCTGTTTTACGATTTCTTCTATCTTATCAGAACTTAAGTTCATTTCAGAACCTCCTTTGTCGCCGGAATCACGTATACAAAAGGTACGCTTTTACCCTCTGCCGTAATTCTTTTCAAATCCTTTACCGTGTATATCAGAAATTTGTGGCTCATGCAGGTTTTCGCTCCTATGGCAAAAAGCATGGCATTCAAATTCTCTGTTTTATTATTTTTTTCTTCAAATAAGCAATATTCCTTTTCGCTCATGACATATCCGCCGAGCTTTACAAGGCGGTACATCACCTCCGGATATGCGGCTGTGCTCGCTATGACCGCTCTGCACGGCTCTTTCAGGTCTACACATTCCGCAGATAAAAATGTCTTTATTTCGTCAGACATTTTATCTCCTCCTCAAAGGCTTTTCTGCCGAAATCGCTAAGGAAAGTATCTTCCGATTCCGAGCCGCCCGATACGCCTATGCCGCCGATTATTTTCCCGTTTGCTTCAAGCGGGTCGCCTCCGCCGAAAATCACTATTTTTCCGCCGTTTGTGAACTGTATTCCGTACAGCTCCGCTCCCGGCTGACTCAATGTTTTCAGCTTTGCGGTTGACATCTTCAGCGCAACAACGGTATAAGCCTTTCCGAGCGCTATATCTCTGCTGGCGATAAACGCATCGTCCATTGCGTGCACAAGCACCGTATTCGCACCCGAATCCGCAATTGCGACAACGGCGTTCACGCCTATTTCCGCAGCTTTTCTCTCAACCTTTTTCGAGATTCTTTCGGCAAGCGAAAGCGTCATCTTTACATCAAGCTTATCTATAATATTTGATACGATATTGCTTATATCTTTTTCGTTCATGATTATTTGCCGAGCTGTTCCATTACCTTTTTGGTAATGGCAGCGATTACGTCCTCATCGGCGGCAGCCGTGCTTGCTTTTGAAGTGCCGCAGGCACCGCAGCTGTGGCAGCTCTTCTTGCCTGCTTTTGCAT
The DNA here is from genome assembly GCA_934792465.1 of uncultured Clostridia bacterium. GTDB lineage: Bacteria > Bacillota > Clostridia > RUG12999 > RUG12999 > CAKVOK01. The sequence goes on from CAKVOK010000004.1 coordinate 64,796, forward strand.
TCGGACATAAATCAGCGGGGTGTTTTCCCGTCATACCGAATTTGCGTCTGATTTCATAAAGTTTTTCTACCTGTTCCTGTGAAAGCTCCTTAGGACCGCCGAGCTGTTTTGCCTTGAACAGAAGTTCCGCATAGAACTCAACGGATTCCATTTTATGATATGCTGCAAGCAGAGAATCCGAATATGTAAGAGCACCGTGATTCTCAAGAAGAACAGCGTCATAATGCTGGAGATATTTTTCTACGGCATCCGGAATTTCCGTTGTGGAAGGTGTGCCGTATTCTGCTATGGGAACGCATCCGAGTGCTATAACCGCTTCAGGCATTATCGGCTGTGTAAGCGGAATACCTGCAATTGCGAAGCTTGTAGCGTATACCGGGTGTGCGTGAACAACGGATTTTACGTCCGGTCTTTGAGCATATACTCTCATATGCATTTTTATTTCAGATGACGGTTTGAAGCTGCCGTTTGCCTGCAATACATTTCCGTCTTTATCTACTTTACAGATGTAATCCGGCGTCATGAAGCCTTTGCTTACGCCCGTAGGTGTACAGAGAAATTCATTGTCGCTGATTTTAACGGAAATATTACCGTCGTTTGCGGCAACCATGCCTCTGTTGTAAATTCTTTTGCCGATTTCACAGATTTCTTTTTTGATTTCGTATTCTGATACCATTTTTTTATCTCCTTTATTTTTTTGAATTTATTTATAATAATTTTTTATTATACTCACTTATTAAATTTTTCTTTTTAAAATCTCTGCTATTTTTTTATGACCTTCTTTGTTCGGATGAAGCCTGTCCGTGTCAATATGACAAAAATACTTACCGGCGCTTTCATCATACAGCGGATAAAGTCCGCTTATCGAATACATATCAATAAGCTCGGCTGCCCATATCTGCGCCGCTTCCCTGATTGCATTTACGTATTCGTCAAAGAATATCCCCAAGCTGTTTGAGTACATCTCGCTATACTGTATATTAAGCGGTCCGAATTCCGCATATGCTCTGTGGAGCGGTGTAAGCATAAAAATTTGTTTTTCGGCATAATTGTGCTTCAAAAACGACATTAACCGGTTTATACTGCCTTTATACGTATCGGTGTCAAAATTAAACTGCCGTACTTTTCTCGTTTCAATCTTCAGCGGCGTTCCGTCATCATTTTTCAATGCCGCAACATCTTCCTCCGCATAATTGAACCATTCCCCCGGCGGTGTGTTCAGAAAAAAATCGTTTGTGCCGGCAAATATAAAAATCGCATCCGTATTGCTGCCAAACTCTTTTTTCATTCTGAGAGCCTGTTCGTACAAATCAACATACCTTGCACCGTTCACTCCATATCCGCAAGCGGTAAAGCCTAACTCCTTCGACAAAAAATCAAAATACCTTTCCCCGGGTACGACACCCACTCCTTCGGTTATCGAGTCACCTAAAAAGCAAATTGTTTTCCCTTTCCAGTAATTATCCATACTCAGCACCCTTTCCTTTTATGCTCACATTATAATCATATCATAAAACAAACAAAATGTCAATAGGTTTTTTGTTTATTTTTCTTTTTTTATGTTGTTTTTTGTTGGTTTTGGTTTTATTTCGTCAAATATGCAATCAAATCGTTGATTCCCTCGCCGGTTTTGCTGCTTGTTTCAAAGATTTTTTCGCAGCCGGAAAGCTCAAGCCAGCGCCTTGCACGTTCGGGATTCGCCTCCGCACGGTCTGTCTGCGTCACTATTCCTATAACCTCGCGGTTTGTCATACAGGTTATATTCGGCGGAAACAGCGAATACTGCTCCGTTGCGGACATCAGAAGCCCCACAACGTCCGCCTCGTATGAATACAGCGCCAGCGCACGCCCCAAAATCTTGTTTTCCGCATATTCTCCCGGAGTATCTATTATGCCGTTGTAATAGCTTATATACTGGGTTTTGTTATACTCCACTTTTCCTGTCAGTATTGCCTGCGTCAGCGAGGTTTTTCCGCTGCCGCTGCGCCCCATAAAAATTATAGTCCTCATGTTTTCGTTATCTCGCATACCGTGAATTTCAGCACATCACGGCAATATTCCGTTACGCTCGAAACCGCCGCCTGCACCTGCGACACGCTTCCGGTTACGATAAGCGTTCCGCTGAAACGGTCTACAAAACCTATTTCCGCACCGGACGATTTTATCGCTATATCTCCGGCTATAATTGCCGTTTCCGCCGGCGACAGCGTGATAATTCCTATGGCGGACATCTCCGCATTCGGGTCAAGTCCGAGTTTTTTATACAATATCTTATCCGGATTTGCAATTATGTGCGCAAGCGTTATTTGCTTGCCCGGTACAATCTCCTGGATAATACGCATTTTGTCTTTATCATTAAACAATTCCATATGTATTTCCTTTCACACATCCGATTTTGAAAGAAAATTGTTCAGATTGCCGTTTTGCGGCAAGCGGTGCCGTACAAAGGTACTGCCCCGAGCAAGAAACGGTAATCCGGGCAATTTTATTCAAAATTCAGCCGCCGATTTGGGCTTTAAGTCCGTAACTTTCGGCAATTTTAAGAAATCTTTTCATCAGCTCATCTCCCGGCGGAGAAATCTCGCCGAGCGTGTATTCCCTGCCGAGCCACCGGTATTTATCCATACCCAGTCTGTGATACGGCAGCAGATGTATCTCATTCACGTTTTCAAGCGAAGCCGCAAATTTCGCAATTTCCGATATTTCAAAATCCGTAGCGTTGAACGTCGGTATCACCGGTACACGTATAATCAGGCGGTTCGCACGCTTCGCAATCAGCCGTGCGTTTTCGAGTATTCTCCCGTTCGGACTGCCCGTATATTCCTTGTGTTTTTCGCTGTTCATATTCTTTATATCCATCAGAAACACATCGAGATACGGCAGTACCTTTTCCACATTTGCAAACGGGACGTTCGCCGTCGATTCTATCGCTGTTGAAATGCCGTTTTCCTTTGCTATCCGCAAAAGCGCCGCCGAAAAATCCGGCTGCAACAGACATTCTCCGCCCGAAAGCGTAATCCCTCCGCCCGAACGGCGGTAATACACAGAGTCGCGCATTACTCTTTCCATGGTCTCGCCGGCGGTTATATCCTCACCGACAATTTTCTTTTTGCCGTCCATATTCATAATTTCCGTTTCACGGTTCTGCGATTCCGGGTTGCAGCACCAGCGGCACCGCATTGCGCAGCCTTTGAGGAAAACTATTGTCCTTATGCCCGGCCCGTCATGAACGGAAAAACGCTGAATATCAAATATTCTTCCTTTTTCGTTGTAATATTCTTCCATAACCGCTCCTTAAAACGAGTTCTGCTCGGTTCTTCTTATAATATCGTCCTGCAAAGACCTCGAAAGCGTTGTAAACAATGCGCTGTAGCCTGCAACACGAACAACAAGACTCTTGTATTTTTCCGGATGTTCCTGTGCGTCGAGCAACGTTTCACGGCTGACAACATTAAACTGCATATGCATACCCTTGCGGTCGAAATATCCTCTTATGAGATTCACAAACGCATTCAGTCCGCTGAGTCCGGCAAGTGCCGACGGGTGAAACTTCATGTTAAACAGCGTTCCGTTTGAAGCTATTCCGTGGTCGAGCCTTGATACCGAGTTTGCCGCAGCCGTAGGTCCGTTCACGTCTTTTCCCGAACACGGTGATACGCCGTCCGCAACCGGTGTATGTGCGAATCTGCCGTCCGGGGTTGCGCCTGTCTGCGCACCGAGAGGAACGTTCGCCGAAACCGGATAAAGTCCCGCCTGGAACATACCGCCCCTCGGATTCCTATACTGCTCCAGAGGACGTGTATATGTATACGCCGCCTCACGTGCAAGCTCGTCAACCTCGTCTATATCGTTTCCGAACTTCGGAAGCTCGTCTATAAGCTTCAAAATATAGTCGTATTTGCCCGATTCGCCGCTTACCTTATTATATATATCGGAAATGATTTTTTTGTCCGCTTTTATTCCCGACCTTTCGAGTTCGCTCGCTATTCTCGCCGTTATCTCTATGCTTTCCTTTTCGTCCGCACCCTTGCCGAAGTTGTTTTCGAGTGCTTCTTTAAGCTCTGCCATAGTGATTTTTTTATCATCATAAACCAGCTTTTTAACGGCATAAAGTCCGTCTGCCATATTCGCTATGCCGAAGCCCTGCGGTCCTGTGAAATTGTATATTGCTCCGCCTCTTTGAAGCGGTTTCCCTCTTTTTATGCAATCCTCGACCATGCAGGATTCGAACGGCAGCGGACAGCGTTCGCCGTGTGCCGTATCTATGGCATTATCGGAATTTACAAGCATTTTTATCATGTAATTCATCTGTGCCTTATACGCATCGAAAAATTCTTCAAAGGTTTCCATTTTCGTAACATCGCCGGTTTCGGGAGATATTCTCACGCCCTCGTCCATGCCGTTTGAGAATACCAGTTCAAGCACACGGCACATATTGAAGAACGCTGCATCGTGCCAGCCCTCTGTCTTGCCGGCAACCTGCGGCTCAACGCAGCCTATTATATTGTAATTTCTTGCGTCCTCCATTGTAAGGCCTCGGCTTATCAGCGCCGGGATTATAACCTCATCGTTGTAATATGCAGGGAGTCCGACACCCGTTCTCGTAAGCTCCGCCGCCTTTATAAGGAAATCGTGCGGCGAACCGTTATGCACTCTGACGGAGAACGACGGCTGCGGCAGCAGTACGTGCATTGTCGCCTGAATACACATATACGAAAGCTCGTTTGTGGAATCTCTGCCGTCTTTCGTCTGACCGCCGGCTATGAGGTTTTGGAACAGGCTGTAGCCTGCGAAACCCTCTGCGGAAGCGGCGTCACGCACCTTGTTCAAATCATTTAGCTTAACCCACATGCAGTCCATAAGCTCCTGTGCAAATTCTTTGTCTATCGTATCGCCCTTGAAATACGGATACATATACATATCAAATCTGCCCGGAGATATGGAATGTCCGCTCGATTCTACCTGCAAAAGCATTTGTATGAACCAGAACGACTGACATGCTTCGTAGAAGTCTCTCGCACCCTTAGCCGGTACTCTCGCACAGTTTTCGGCTATTTTGAGAAGCTCCGCTTTTCTCTTTTCGTCATTACATTCTTTCGCCATATCCAAAGCCAGAAGCGCATATCTGCCGGCATAAACCTTGACGGCATCGCAACTTTCGGCAACGGCTTCGAGGAATTGCGATTTTTCAAAATATTCCGGATCCTCCGGTTTGCATTTTTCAAGCTCGGCATTCGCTTCCGCAATAATACCGTCCATACCCTCTGCAAGCACCTTGCCGTAGTCCACGGTGACGTGGCCTACTCCGTTATAAAAATAGTTTCCTGTAGTGAATATATTGTGTTCCATTGCAAGCTTGGCTTCCGGTGCCATATAGCTTGTGGCAAGTTCGCTTGTCGTTTTGCCTTTCCAATACGGATATACCTTTTTAAGCCTTGCTTTCGTTTCGTCCGATATGTAGAACGGGTCTGCGCTTCTTGTGCTTACCGTGTCAAATTCATCTTCAAGCCACGAATATGAAAATTCGGGGAATGTCTGGCAGCCTCTCGGCGCTTTCGTTGCGCTTCCGACTATAAGCTCGTCCTCGCGAATCGTTATCGGTATATTTTTGAGTATATGTGCGAACGCTTTCGCACGTCTTGAAATTATCGGCAGATTTTCCGTCTGCTTATACGATTCGGTTATAAGCTCGGCTCTGTCCGCTTCTATTTCGGGCATTTTCTCGTAAAGTGCCGAAATAAGCTTGTCAATTCTCGGTGATTTTGCAATGTTCTTGTATTCCTCTTTCACTTTCATACTCTCATTCCTTTCTGCAAATAAGTTTGTACAATTCTCCCGGCACGCTTGCACATTCTAAGTCGGCAGCTTTTCTCACTCTGATGTCCGCTCCCGGTGCTGCAAAGCTTTTGCCGGCAAATTCAAACAGGCTCACATCGTTCGTATTATCCCCGAACGCCAGCACATCGCTGCGGTCTGCGCCGAGCCTTTCGGCAAGCTCTTTCGCCGCACGTGCCTTGTCCGTGCCTTTTGACACAAGCTCCGTAATTCCGTTTCTTTCATATATAATATTAAATTTATTTTTTATTTCCTCATTCGGCTTTCCGCCGTATACAGCAAGCTTCAGAATACTTTCTTTAATCTCCGATACATCGGATATTTCGCACACTAATCCTTTGTATGCTTTTTTTATCTTCCTTATTAAATATTCGTTTTTCGATTTCACATACGCAATGCCCTTGCCGTATGCCGCAAAATCCGTCATGCCGCTTTGAATATCTTCTTTATTAATAGGATATTCAAAAAGCGTTTTCTTCCCATCGGCGCACAGTGCACCGTTGCTCGCACAGTAATATATGTCGGCGTCATCGAAGAAATCGCGCAATTCAAAATATGCTCTGCCGCTCGAAACGCAGAATATATATCCCGACTTTTTCAGCCTCGGCAGCAGCTGTTTCGTCCGCAAAAGCTGTATTCTGCTGTTTGAAAACAACAGCGTTCCGTCAAGGTCGCAAAATATAAGCTTCATGTTTTTCCCTCTTAATCAATACTTATGTATAGTATATCACATTTTCATTCAAAAGTCAACAGATTCAAACATAAAAATAAAAAAACACAGATTTTTAACATTTAACATACAATTAACATACGAATGGTTTCGGAATTAACATTGGATAGTGTATAATTTAGCTGTAAACAAAAAATAATAAACAAAAAAGGAATGGTGATTACCATGAAAAAAATTACATCAATCATTTTATCCGCATTACTTGCGATGATCATTTTCGGCGGATGCGGAAACAGCAACTCAAACAACGGCACAAACCAAACGAGCGACAATACGCAGACGGAAAAACCGGCGCAGAGCGCTACCGTTTCGACAGACGGTTCGACATCAATGGAAAAGGTTATCGGCTATTTGAGCGAAAGCTACATGGAAGAAAACAAAAACGTAAAGGTAACATACAATCCGACAGGTTCGGGTGCAGGTATTCAGGCAGTAAGCGAAGGCAGATGCGATATAGGACTTTCGAGCCGTGATTTGAAAGACGACGAAAAAACAACTCTCGACCAGACGGTTGTAGCAATCGACGGCATCGCAATAGTTGTAAATCCCGAAAACAAGATTGAAGATTTGAGCGTTGAGCAGATAGGAAAAATTTACACAGGCGAAATAACAAACTGGAAAGACGTCGGCGGAGATGACAAACCGATAGTTCTCATAGGCAGAGAAGCCGCTTCCGGTACAAGAGACGGTTTTGAATCCATAACAGGTACAAAAGATAAATGCAAATACAACCAGGAACTTACATCAACGGGCGATGTAATACAGACGGTATCAAGCAATCCGAATGCCATAGGCTACGCTTCTCTTGCAGCAATCAAAGACACCGTAAAAGCCCTGAGCGTTGAGAATGTTAAACCCTCAAAAGACACAATACAGAACAAGACATACAAAATTCAGAGAGATTTCGTTCTCGTAACAAAGAAAGACACAAAGCTTAGTGATGCCGTACAGAAATTCTTCGACTTCGCAACAAGCAAAGAAGCAGACGCACTGATTGAAAAAGCAGGAGCAATCCCCGTAGTAAGATAAAAGGCTTGAAGAAAATTGCCCGCATCGCCCAAGACGGTAATTCGGACAATTTTCTTTCAACTTATATTTGCGAAAGGAATTAGTGTATAAGTATGAAAAACTCAAAAACAAAAGTAATCGAAAATATAATGAACGCAATTTTCACGGTATGCGGTCTTGCCGCCCTTGCTTTTGTGATAATCATAACGGCTTTTCTTCTGGTATCCGGTATGCCGGCAATAAGGGAAATAGGAATAGCCAAATTCCTGTTCGGCAAGATATGGAGTCCGACGAGCGCAAATCCGCAGTATGGAATCCTGCCGTTCATACTATCCTCCGTTGCCGGCACTGCCGGTGCAATCGTTATCGGAGTTCCGATAGGTCTTATGTGCGCAATATACATATCGAAATTTGCGCCGGAAAAAGCAAGCTCGCTTATCGGCTCCGCCGTTGAGCTTTTAGCCGGAATACCGTCCGTTGTATACGGTCTTGTCGGCATGATAATTATCGTCCCGGCTGTCCGCAATCTGTTCGGACTTCCGGACGGTGCAAACCTCTTTTCGGCGATTATCGTACTTGCCGTTATGATCCTCCCATCTGTCATAAGCGTTTCCAAAACTGCGATAAAAGCCGTACCGAAAGAATATGAGGAAGGTTCTTTGGCACTCGGCGCAACAAAGACCGAAACCGTTTTCAAAATCGTTGTTCCGGCGGCGAAAAGCGGAATACTCGCTTCCGTCGTGCTCGGCATAGGCAGAGCGATAGGCGAAGCCATGGCGGTAATGATGGTATCGGGAAATGCGGCGAATATGCCGGGCATTTTCAAAAGCGTGCGATTTCTGACAACGGCAGTCGCTTCCGAGATGTCGTATTCCTCCGGATTGCAGAGAAAAGCGCTCTTTTCCATAGCACTCGTACTGTTTATATTTATACTTATTATAAATATTGTTCTGAACACGGTTGTAAAAAATAAAAAGAGGTAATCCGTATGCAAAACAAAATTTCAAAAACACGAAGAATAAAAGACGGCATTGCAAACTTTCTGATGTATTTCGCCGCCGGCGCAATACTTCTGCTGCTTGCATTAATCATAGGATATATACTTTTCAGAGGTCTACCGAACATAACGGTTAAGCTCCTGACGACAAAACCGAGTCTTATACGTGAAACCGTGGGAATCCTCCCAAATATACTGAACACGGTGTACATTATACTTATGACTCTGATTGTCGTTCTTCCTCTCGGCGTAGGCGCTGCGGTATATCTTACCGAATATGCGAAAAACCGAAAGCTTGTGCAGATAATCGAGCTTGCGACGGAAACGCTCGCCGGAATACCGTCCATCATATACGGTCTTGTCGGTATGCTTATATTCGTACAGTTTTTCTCTCTCGGAACAAGCCTTGCCGCAGGCTCGCTCACGCTTGTTATAATGACGCTTCCGACAATCATACGAACGGTGCAGGAAAGCCTCAAGACCGTTCCGAACAGCTACCGTGAGGGTGCACTGGCGCTCGGCAGCGGAAAATGGCGCATGATAAGGACAGTAGTTCTTCCCTCCGCCGTAGACGGTATCGTTTCCGGCTGTATCCTTTCCATAGGCAGAATAGTCGGCGAAAGCGCCGCACTGCTTTTCACGGCCGGCATGGCGAACGAAATCATAAGCTTCATAAATGCGCCGAAGCCGAACCAGCCGGGTTCTACGCTCACCGTTGCGCTTTATATGTACGCAAAGGAGCGTGGAGATTTCGACATAGCGTTTGCAATCGCCGCAATACTTCTGATACTTACATTTATTATAAATACTGCCGCCAAGCTTGCGGCGAAAAAGCTGAAAAAGGGGGAACAGTAAATGAGCGGAATCATAACAGCCGAGCATTTGAACTTGTGGTATGAAACGAATCATGCTCTAAAGGATATTAACATAGAAATACCCGAAAAGAAGATTACTGCGCTGATAGGCCCGTCCGGCTGCGGAAAATCAACATTTTTAAAAACGCTCAACCGAATGAACGACCTTGTTGAGGGGTGCAGAATCGAGGGGAAAATATCTCTCGGCGAAACGGATATATACAAGGACACGGACGTAACGGAACTCAGAAAGCGTGTCGGCATGGTGTTCCAGAAGCCGAATCCGTTTCCGATGAGCATTTACGACAACATCGCATACGGTCCGAGAATACACGGAATAAAATCTAAAATCAAGCTTGACAAGATTGTTGAGCGTTCTCTGAAACAGGCGGCAATATGGGACGAATGTAAAGACAGACTGAAAAAAAGTGCGCTTTCCATGAGCGGCGGTCAGCAGCAAAGGCTCTGCATCGCACGTGCGCTCGCCGTTGAGCCGGAAATTCTGCTGATGGACGAACCGACCTCGGCACTCGACCCTATTTCCACATCAAAAATCGAGGACCTTGCACTGGAGCTGAAAGAAAAATATACAATAATAATCGTCACACATAATATGCAGCAGGCGGTGCGAATCGCCGACAAGACGGCTTTCTTCCTGCTCGGCGAAATAATAGAATTTGACGATACGGAAAAAATGTTTTCCACTCCTGCCGACAAGCGCACGGAGGATTATATTACAGGGAGGTTCGGATAATGAGAAAAAAATTCAACGAACAGCTTTCGCAGCTTAATACGGAGCTTATAAGCATGGGTGCGCTTTGCGAGGACGCAATTTCGTCTGCCGCAAAATATCTGATTGACCATGATTCTTCTTTCAAAAACAAAATATTTGAGGCGGACAGTCAGATAGACCAAAAGGAGAGGGATATTGAGAACCTCTGCATGAAGCTGCTTTTGCAGCAGCAGCCTGTCGCAAGCGATTTGAGAACGATTTCTTCGGCACTCAAAATGATTTCCGACATGGAGCGTATCGGCGACCAGGCTTCGGACATTGCCGAAATGGTATGTTTCGTGAACGAGAGCGGACTGGGCGGCAAGGTTCATATAGCCGACATGGCACGTGCGACTATCAAGATGGTGACAGACAGCGTAGATTCTTTCGTGAAGAGCGATATTGAAACGGCATACGAGGTTATCCGCCACGATGATATTGTGGACGGATTGTTTTTGAAAGTAAAAAAAGAACTTATTTCCGGTCTGAAAGACGAATCGGACAATGCGGAAGCATTAATTGACCTGCTTATGATTGCCAAATATTTCGAGCGTATCGGCGACCATGCGGAAAATATTGCCGAATGGGTAATTTATTCAATAACAGGAAAACATGAAACTATTGAAAATATGTAAATTTTATGTTATACTATAAGTGATTGTAAAAAGAAACAATTTAGCTGTCGAGTGAAATATACAAAACTTATTCAGCGGCACTCGCTAACGCCTCCCTTGTGTAAAGGCGCCGGAAGCTGCCGTGCAGCGGAGGTGTGGGGACCGCCTATGGCGGTGGAGGGATTGTAAATGGCTGTATATGCTACGTAATAACGTAGGCGCAAAACCTACAACCCCTCAGACGGCATACGCCGCCAGCTCCCCTTACACAGGGGAGCCTATCGAAGTCCGTACAGACCCTATTCAGCGGCACAAACTAACGCCTCCCCTGTGTAAAGGGAGGGGGACCACGCCAGCGGTGGAAGGGTTGTCAAAGCCCATATGTAAGGCGCCGGAAGCTGCCGTGCAGCGGAGGTGTGGGGACCACGTTAGCGGTGGAAGGGTTGTTATAAAACCTTTACAATCACCCGACAGACAAACTAACATCAAGGAGTATGATAATCTATGATTTACCTGGTCGAAGACGATGACAACATAAGGAAATTAGTCAGCTACGCTTTAACAAAAGAAGGCTATGAAGTAAAAGGCTTCGCCGTTCCTCATGAGTTTTGGGAGGAAATCAGCCGAAATACTCCGTCGCTCATAATGCTCGATATAATGCTTCCCGAAGAGGACGGACTTTCCATATTGAACAAGCTGCGTACTTCGGCGGAAACGGAAGATGTGCCGATAATCATGCTCACCGCCAAGGGAAGCGAATACGACAAAGTAACCGGTCTTGATATGGGCGCAGACGATTATATCGCCAAGCCTTTCGGCATGACAGAACTTGTTTCGAGAGTAAAGGCGCTGCTTCGCCGTGCCGGGAAAAGCACGGCAAAGCCTACCGAATACCGAATCGGTTCGCTTTATGTAAACTCCGACAAACACATCATACGAATTTCAGACCGTGACATAAATTTATCATACAAAGAATATCTTCTTTTGCTTGTGTTGCTGGAAGCAAAAGGAGCGGTTGTCAGCCGAAATACGCTTCTGACAAAGGTTTGGGGCGAATATTATGAGGAATCCCGAACACTGGACGTACATATACGCAAGCTGCGTATCAAGCTTGCGGATTCCGGCTGCGCAATCCAAACCGTAAAAAATATAGGTTATAAGATTGAGGTGATTTAATCATGACAGACAAAATATTCCGTTCAACCTTTTTCACCTCCGTTATCGTGCTTATCTCCTGCCTTGTACTTATCATGGGTGTGCTGTTCGGATTTTTTGAGAATCAGATGAAGCAGGAATTTGCAAACGAGGCGTCGTATCTTTCATACGCCGTACAAAACGGAGATGATAGCTTTTTCGATAATTTTTCCGATAACAGCAAGCGAATAACGCTTATTGCGCCGAACGGCGACGTTATCGCCGATACCGTGGCGGATAAAAATACAATGGATAACCATTCCGACCGCGAAGAATTTAAAGAAGCCGTTAAATACGGCAGCGGCAGCAGCGTGCGATATTCGAGAACGCTCACGGAGAAAACCGTTTATTATGCACAGAAGCTTAAGGACGGCAGAGTCTTGCGGATTGCCGCCACACAGTATACTGTTGTTACGATACTTCTTGGACTTTTGCAGCCGATTCTCTTCATACTCGTGGTTGCTCTTGCACTTTCGTTTTTCCTCTCGTCCAAGGTGGCGAAATCGGTAATCAGACCGATAAATTCCATCGATTTGGACAACCCTGAGGACTGCGATACATACGATGAACTTTCCCCGCTGCTTCATAAGATAATAAATCAGAAACGCACAATCCGAGAACAGCTTGATACGGCGCATCAGAAGCAGAAAGAATTTGAGCTTATCACGGAAAACATGAGCGAGGGATTTTTGATTGTAGATAAAAATGCCAATCTGCTGTCCTGTAATTCTTCGGCGCTTAAACTTCTTGACGCCGAACAGGACGAGGGGAACGTATTTGCGCTGAACCATTCCGTCAGCTTCATAGAAACCGTCAAAACCGCATTAAAGGGTATGCATGCCGAAACTTCGATGACGCATGACGACAGAACGTATAATCTCACGGCGAACCCCGTAACCGAAAGCGGAAAGACAATAGGCGCAGTCATTCTCATTATAGACATTACGGAAAGCACGGAGCGTGAAGCGATGCGCCGTGAATTTACGGCAAACGTATCTCACGAACTTAAAACTCCGCTCACTTCCATATCCGGATTTGCGGAGCTTATGAAAGACGGTGTCACTCCTCCGGCAACCGTCATGGATTTTTCGGACGCAATATACACAGAAGCTCAAAGGCTTATTACCCTCGTGAACGACATAATAAAAATATCCGAATTTGACGAAAAAGACGAGCATTTCGTATCGGAAGAAACGGACTTGTACGAGCTTTCTTCGGAAATAATAAAAAGGCTCAAACCGGCTGCGGATAAAAAAGGCATAACAATGAATCTCATAGGCGAAAGCACCTGCATATACGGCGCATGGCAGATTCTGGACGAAATGATATACAACCTGTGTGACAATGCAATCAAATACAACAAGGAAAACGGCACGGTTGACGTAATAATAAACACTACGGCGGACAAGGTTAAACTTTCCGTTCGCGATACCGGCATCGGTATTCCTCCGGCGCAGCAAGGCAGAGTTTTCGAGAGATTCTATAGGATAGACAAGAGCCGTTCAAAGGCGGAGGGCGGCACGGGACTCGGCCTTTCCATAGTGAAACACGGCGCAATTTATCACAACGCCGAGATAACGCTCGAAAGTGCCGTGGACAAGGGCACTACAGTAACAATTACATTTAACAGAGGGCTGTAAAAATTTTCGGGGTGATTATATGGCTATAAAAAGCGTATCTATACGAATTGAAGAGGAAATGCTGAAAAAGCTCGGTTATGTTGCGGACTATGAGGGACGCAGCGTAAACAGCCACGTGCTTGTGCTGATTCGTGAAAACATAAAAGCATTCGAGGAAGCAAACGGCGCGATTGACGGCGACATCAATCCTGCCGTAAACGTAAAGCCGGCACGAAAATGATGGTTAAAAATTTTTAAGAGAGGGTGTTGCAAAACGAACCTGTTTTGCTGCACCCCCCTATCCGCATACAATCATTATCTCTGTATTAAATCAACACGGTTTCTCGTGCCGCCGTCAAGAAATGATTTTATATTTTCAATCATTTCGTTAAGGCAGCGCACCCTCGCTTCGTATGCGCCCCACGCCATATGCGGTGTAAGACACACATTGTCATATCCTTTTATCTCATACAGCGGATTTGTTTCGCCGAGCGGCTCGCCGTCATATACATCAATTCCGATTCCGCCTATTTCTCCGTTTTTGACAGCTTCCGCAAGAGCCTTTTCGTCCGTCACCGCACCCCGTGCGACGTTTATCAGAATCGCCGTGCGTTTCATCAGCTTAAGCCGTTCACGGTTTATGATATGATATGTTTCGTCCGTCAGCGGAGTATGTACGGAAAGTATGTCCGAACGCCGGCAAAGCTCGTCCGCATCTACGTTTTCGTAACCCTGTTTTTCGCTTCTCGCACAAACGATTATTTTGCAGCCGAGAGCCTCTGCGGCACGTGCCGTCCGTCTGCCGATATTGCCGAATCCGAGTATTCCCCATGTTTTGCCGCTGATTTCATGATACACAGGAGTAAGCCTGTTCGCAACGCCGCTTTTCGTATATTCTCCGCTTCTTACGAACTCGGTAAACTGCGGTATGTTTGTATAGAGATTCAGCGCCATTGCCAGCGTAAGCTGCGCCACGCTGTCCGAGGAATAGCCTACTACGTTGCAAACGCCGATACCTCTTTTTCGGCAGTATTCAACGTCTATATTGTCGTATCCCGTTGCGGCAACACATATAAGCTTCAGATTTTCCGCATATTTCAGATTCGTTTCGTTCAGCTTTATTTTGTTCACGATAACGGCTTCCGCCGTTTTCAGCACCCGAACAAGCTCGTCACCGCACAGCGACGGGTAAATATCCGCCGTTCCGATTTCTTCAAGCGGTTTTAATGACAAATCCTCGCCGAGGGTCGATGCGTCAAGCACCGCAATTTTTATTCCCATGTTTCCCACACCTCCGGGCAATATCCCACAGTGGCTTTTTTGCCGTTTCTGACTATCGGAGTTTTGAGTATTTTCGGATTTTCAAGCAGTTTTTCAAATTTCGCTTCGCCGTCCGCAAGATATTTTATAAGTGTTGCCGCTTCGTCCTTCGATTTTTCGTCAATAAGCTTTTCTATTCCGCCGACTGCGGAAACAACGCTTTTCAGCTCGCCTTTGCTCATGCCGTATTTCGGCACGTCCACAGACTGAAATTTAATTCTTCTTTCCTTGAAATATCTTTCGGCTTTTTTCGTATCAAAGCATTTCGATTTTCCGAATATCTGTATGTTCATAGGTTATCCCCTTTCCAAAAAACAATCTTTCACGTTATTATTGTATCATAAATTCCGCCGAAAAGCAATAGTATTATTTTAGCGAGGTGATTTTTTTGTTCGGAAAGATATGGGGAGGAATTACGGCGATTGCAATAATAACCGGTTTTTTGAACGGCAATCTTGCCAAGGTGGCGAATGCGGCGACGGACGGTGCGGCAAACGGCGTTTCGTTTTGCATAAGCCTTGCCGCCATAATGGCCTTTTGGAGCGGAATAATGCGCATTGCCGAAAATGCCGGATTTATAAAATATATCGAAAAAATATTAAGTCCGCTGCTCAATCTGATGTTTTGCGGAGTTTCGGCGGAATGCCGTGAAAATATCGTAAAAAACGTGTCGGCGAATGTGTTCGGACTCGGCAATGCCGCCACACCGTTCGGAATAAAGGCAGTCGAGGGTATGAAAAAAGGCGCTGCTGCGACGAACGAAGCCATACGTTTCATCGTTTTAAACACGGCTTCCATACAGCTTATCCCGACAACGCTGATTTCCATGCGTGCGGCGGCAGGCTCGCCGGCAGCCGAGAGGATAACCGTGCCGATATGGATAACCTCCGTAATTGCGCTTGCCGCCGGACTTCTGTGTGCGAGGATAGGAGAAAAGCTATGGAAATAAGCAAATACCCGATACCGCTGCTCATTCTTTCGGCAATTATTCTCGGATTATATAAAGGAAACGACGTTTACGGCGATTTTCTCGACGGTGCGGAAAGCGGCGCAAAAACATTATTGCAGATTTTTCCGAACATTATCGCCGTCATGGCGTCAATCTCGATGTTAAAGGCTTCGGGATTTATCGAGATTGTTTCAAAGCTGCTTGCGCCTGCGCTGAAGCTTGTCGGTATGCCTGCACCGGTGCTTACTCTGGCATTTTTCAGACCGCTTTCGGGGAGCGCTTCCCTTTCCGTTGTCGAGGATATTTTCAGAAATTTCGGTGCGGACAGCGAAAGCGGACTTATAGCATCCGTGATGATGGGGTCTACGGAAACCACGTTTTATACAGTGGCACTCTATTTCGGTTCGTGCGGAATAAAGAATATACGACACACCCTTTTCGCTGCGCTTGCGGCGGATATTGTCGGAATTATCGCAAGCGTTGTTGTAACAAGGCTGTATTTTAATATGTAAACTTGACATACATAAAAAAATTTGCTATAATAATATGGGCTTTATAAAAATGCACAGACCGCATAAGGCACTATTTTTTTAAAGCCCATGAGTTGTTGACAAAAATATAAGGGTGAAAAAATATGCGAATGAGGAAAAAGAAAAATCTCGATGAGAGGTTAAAAGCGTGTGAAAGCATAAGGACGGAAGCGCCGTATCCGAAAGGACGCTGGAACGAGGTCTTCGGGAATGAAAATCCTATAATGCTTGAAATAGGCTGCGGAAAGGGCGGATTTATAACGGAGCTTGCAATGCGGTTTCCGGATATAAACTTTATTGCGCTCGAAAAATGTCCGAACGTATTGGTTCTTGCCATGGAAAAAGCGAAAAATCTCGGAATCGAAAACATACGCTTCATAGGTGACAATGCGGATATTCTGGAAGAAATCGTAAATCCCGGCGAAGCTCGGCGAATTTATATAAATTTTTGCGACCCATGGCACAAATCAAAGCATTTCAAGCGCCGTCTTACATACAGAGAGTATCTTGAAAAATACGAAAAGTTGCTTTCTCCCGTGAAAGGCGAGGTGCATTTCAAAACGGACAACCGCAAGCTGTTTGAGTTTTCTCTCAACGAAATTGCGGACATGAATTATAAAATGCGAAACATTACGCTCGATTTGCACAACAGCAAATTCGAGGGAAATATTGTAACGGAATACGAAAAACAGTTCTCCGATATGGGATTCCCGATATATCGTCTGGAAATTCTGTTTTGATTTGCCGAAATATCGGCAATTTGTATAAAAATATCGTCTAAAAAAGTTAAAATTTTATCAATAAAACTATTGCATAAAATGCCAAAATAATGTACAATAATAGATGTATAAACAAATTTAAATTTAACGGAGGTTTTTACTATGTCAGTAAAAGTTGCTATCAACGGCTTCGGTCGTATCGGCCGTCTTGCTTTCAGACAGATGTTCGGAGCAGAAGGCTATGAAATTGTTGCTATTAACGATTTAACAGATCCAAAAATGTTGGCTAATCTCTTAAAGTATGATACAGCACAGGGCGGTTACTGCGGAACTATCGGACAGGGTCTTCACACTGTTGAAGCAGGCGAAGGTTCTATCACGGTAGACGGCAAGAAAATCACAATTTATGCTGAAAAAGACGCTAAAGATCTTCCTTGGGGAGAAATCGGCGTAGACGTTGTTCTTGAATGCACAGGTTTCTACTGCTCAAAAGAAAAATCACAGGCTCATATCGATGCCGGTGCTAAGAAAGTTGTTATTTCAGCTCCTGCAGGCAGCGACCTTAAGACAATCGTTTACAGCGTAAACGAAAAAACTCTTACAAAAGACGATGTTATCATCTCTGCTGCTTCCTGCACAACAAACTGCCTCGCTCCTATGGCAAAGGCTCTTAACGATTATGCACCGATTCAGTCCGGTATCATGGCTACAATCCATGCTTACACAGGCGACCAGATGATTCTTGACGGTCCGCACAGAAAAGGCGACCTCAGAAGAGCAAGAGCAGGTGCTGCAAACATCGTTCCTAACTCGACAGGTGCTGCAAAAGCTATCGGTCTTGTTATTCCGGAACTCAACGGCAAACTCATCGGAGCTGCTCAGCGTGTTCCTGTTCCGACAGGCTCAACAACAATCTTAACAGCTGTTGTTAAAGGCAAAGACGTTACAAAAGAAGCTATTAACGCTGCAATGAAAGCACAGGCTTCCGAATCTTTCGGTTACAACGAAGATCCTATCGTTTCTTCGGACGTTATCGGTATGAGATACGGTTCATTGTTTGATGCTACTCAGACAATGGTTGCTCACATTGCCGACGATTTATATGAAGTACAGGTTGTTTCATGGTATGATAACGAAAACTCATACACAAGCCAGATGGTTAGAACAATCAAATACTTTGCTGAACTTGGCTAATAAAACGCTTTATGCGAAAAAGCACCCTGCTCCGAACGGCCGCAGGGTGCTTTTTTAGTCATATAACTAAAAAATATGTTAAAAAACAAAAAAATATCATTTAGGTATTGACAAATCGGGAAAAACAATGTAAAATAGATATGTTAGCTTAAATCACATGCCCTCTTAGTTAAGTGGATATAACAAGCCCCTCCTAAGGGCTAGTCACGCGTTCGACTCGCGTAGAGGGTGCCAAAAGAGGGTGCTGCAAATTGTTTTGCGGTGCCCTCTTCGGGACTTTGGAAAAACCAAGATGCGTCAGTGTGCAATAATATGCGCAAACTGCCGATTTTTTTGAACAAAATATATAAAATTTTAAAAAACACTTGCTTTTTAGCAAAATTTGTGGTATACTAATATTAAGTGTTTGAAAATTTGCTTTTTAAAAAGACAAATTCAGGATTTTGGGCAAAACATAGCCTTAAATCTTTAATTAAAATTTATTGTGAGGTGAAAGTTATGCCTAATATTAAGTCAGCAAAGAAAAGAGTAAAGGTTTCGCAGACAAAGACTCTCCGCAACCAGATGATAAAATCAGCTCTTAAAACTGCGATAAAGAAATTTGAAGCCGCAGCTGCGACCGGTGATAAAGCAACGGCTGTTGCTCGTTTTAATTTCGCCGTTAAGAAAATCGACCAAGCAACGGCTAAAGGCGTTTTGCACAAAAATAACGCTGCACATAAAAAATCCCAGCTTGCTGCTAAATTAAACAAAGTTGGATAATTAGCTTGATTTAAATACCCCGACCTGCAAAAGCGTGTCGGGGTATTTTTCTTATTGTAGACACAACAAGGTTCCGGGGTACCCGACCGCAATCTCCGATTGCGCTAACGGGTCGGGTTCTTATTGTAAACACAACAAGGTTCCGGGGTACCCGATCGCAATCTCCGATTGCGCTAACGGGTCGGGTTCTTATTAATCAAAAAGCTTTTCGATTTCGAGAGTTACAAATGGTATGAACGACAGCAGTGCCGTACATATCCACTGATATGTATTCAGCGGTACGGATTTGAACACAGCAGCAAGGCTCGGAACGCTGACAACGCATGTTTGCAGCGATGCGCAGATTAAAAACGATATGACCATATGCCGGTTCGTGAGAAATCCTATCTTAAATATCGAATGTTCGGAACGCATATTAAATGCGTGAATCAGCTGTGAAAGGCTAAGTACGCAAAACGTCATTGTCTGCGCAACAGCAGCGCTGCAAAATATATTTTTGCCTATGGAATATGCCAGCAGAGAGAGTGCGCCTATCATAAGCCCTTCCAGGACTATGTTCAGCCCCATCCCGTCTGCAAATATGCTTTTTCTGCGGTCTGTGGGCGGTTTCAGCATGATCTCGTCCTCAGCTTTTTCCATACCGAGAGATATTGCCGGCAAGGAATCTGTCACGAGATTCACCCACAGCAGCTGCACTGCCGCCAGCGGAGATTTATGCCCGAATGCAATTGCGGTGAAAATGGTCATTATTTCGCCTATATTGCACGAAAGCAGAAAATGCACGGTTTTCTTTATGTTCGCATAGATTCCTCTGCCCTGCCTGACGGCTTCGGCTATCGTGGCAAAATTGTCGTCCGTCAAAATTATATCGGAAGCATTCTTCGCAACGTCGCTGCCGCTTATTCCCATGGAACAGCCTATATCGGCGCATTTCAGCGCCGGGGAATCGTTTATGCCGTCGCCCGTCATAGCGACCGTTTCGCCCTTACTTTGCAGCAGCCGCACTATCTTCACCTTATGTTCCGGCGCTACTCTGGCGAAAATCCCGTATTCTTTTATATGATTTTGCAGAAACAGCTCGTCATATTCGTTCAGCTCTTTTCCGGTCATAACCTTTCCGGTTATGCCTATCTGCGAGGCTATGGCTTTCGCCGTGTCCGGGTGGTCGCCCGTTATCATTACTACCTTTATTCCGGCCTTTTTGCACTGCTTGACTGCCGCCTTTACCTCTTTCCTCGGAGGGTCGGCAATGCCGGCAAGACCTATGAATTTCAGGTGTTCTTCGGGGTTTTTCGGTATCTCGGAAACTTCTCGCTCCGCAGCACCTATCACACGCAGCGCCTTGGCGGACATCTCCCTGTTTGCACATATGATTTTTTCTTTTTCGGCGGCGGTCAGGCTGCATTTTTCGAGCAGGACGTCCGGAGCGCCTTTTGTTATTATTTTAAATCCGTTTCCGTTTTTTATGATAACCGTTCTGAGCTTGCGTTTTGAAGAAAAGGGAATATCTTTGATTATCTCCGCACGGCTGAAATTTTCCGCTTCCGCAAGGAGGGCGGTTTCCGTCGGGTTTATGCCGTCGCTGCATTGTGCGCAGGCGGAAATTATTTTTTCACGGTCACCGAAATACTCGACAACTTTCATTTTGTTTTGAGTCAGCGTGCCTGTTTTGTCGGAGCATATGACGGTTGCGCCGCCGAGGGTTTCGACCGCCGGAAGATGGCGCACAACAGCGTTTTTCGCCGCCATTTTCGACACACCTATGGAAAGAAGTATCGTAACTATCGCCGGCAGCCCCTCCGGGATTGCGGCAACGGCAAGTCCGACAGCCGTCATAAACATTTCAAAAACGGGAATCTTTCGAAATATGCCGATAACGAATATGAGTATGCATATTGCGACTGCTCCTTTTGAGAGGACTCCGCCTATTTCCTCAAGCTTTGTCTGAAGCGGTGTTTTCGGCGGATTTTCCGAGATGAGCATTCCTGCGACCGCACCCGTTTTCGTATTCATGCCGGTATGCGTTACAATGGCTTCCGCAGTGCCGCCCGTTATTACGGAGGAGGAAAAAACACAGTTTTTTATATCCGATACCGAGGCTTTTTCGCCGATTATTACGGCGTCGGATTTTTCCACGGACACCGATTCACCGGTCAGCGAGGACTCGTCCGCATGAAGTGCGGAAGATTTTATTATACGTGCGTCCGCCGGCACTATATCGCCCTGTTTCAGGAATATGATGTCGCCCGGAACGAGCTTTTCGGACGGAATACGCACCTTTTTCCCGTTTCGCAGAACAAGGCTTTCCGGTGCGGACATGACACTTAGCGCTTCGAGAGATTTTTCCGCTTTATTCTCCCAGAAAATACCCATGGCTGCATTCAAAATCACGATAATAAGTATCATTGCGGGGTCGAAAAAATCGACACTTCCGCTTGCAAGAGATATTACGAATGACAGTGCCGCCGATATTAAAAGTATGATAATCATAGAATCGTTAAACTGCATTGCGAAGCGTTTCAGCAGGCTCTTTTTCGGTGTTTCCTCAAGGCGGTTTTCACCGTATTTTTCGAGCCTTGAATTGACTTCCGTATCACTCAGCCCCGTTGATAAATCACATTCAAGCTTTTCGGCTGCGGCTTTTGCCGACATATTGTAAAACATATACATTCCTCCTTAGGAAAGTATATGTTTCGGTTGATTATAAAATGTTAATGTATATGATTTTTTTGAAATTAAGTTTGTGACGTTTCACTCGATAGCTAAATTGTTTCTTCGAAACAGCTAAATTAAATTTGCTTTGCGAATTTAGCTCTTAAATTTAAAAACCCCGGCATTGCTGCCGAGGTTTTGAATTTACATACATTCTTTAACGATTTTTTTCATTTCGTCCATTTTCTTTTCCATATCGGCAACGAGCTTGAACTGCGTTCTTGCCCTGTCGAGATTATGATTCGGTCTGTGAATCTTGAAATATGTATCGCCGTTCAGATAGTCCGTCAAAAAGCGCATACCGCATTCATATGTCATAAGCTTCGACGAAAACGGCAAAAGCTCGATTTCCTTTTCCGTAATGCTGTCGCCTATGGCTTCGAGATAGCCTTTCGTATATGCTCTGAAAAGCTCCATATCGCACCATATCTTATCCAAATCGGGTTCATCCTCCGCTCCGCTGGAAGCACCGAAACGTATGCTGTCGCCGTAGTCGTACAACAGCGAACCGGGCATAACGGTGTCAAGGTCTATTACACATATTGCTTCGTCCGTATCCGCATCGAAAAGCACGTTATTAAGCTTCGTATCGTTATGAGTTACTCTGACGGGCAATTCTCCGGAATTTAATGCGTCAACAACGATTCCGCAGTCGTTCTCTCTCGCAAGCACGAAATCTATCTCTTTTTGCACGCTTGCTTTTCTGCCCATTTTATCTTCCTCAACAGCTGCTTTAAAATCCGCAAATCTCTTGCGTGTGTTGTGGAAATCCTTTATTGTTTCCGTGAGCGTATCGGCAGGGAAATCCGCCAGCTGGCGCTGGAACTTTCCGAATGCCTTTGCAGCATTGTAAAACTGCTCTTTCTTCTCAACTGTCTGATATGTAACGGTGTTTTCAACATAAGTATAAAGTCTGAAACAGCTGCCGTCCTCCGTCTTGTAATAATCCTTGCCGTCCTTCGTCTTTATAAGGTTCAGCGTTTCCCTGTTTGGGTCGCCGCCGTTTGCTATTATTGATTTTCTGAGGAAGCTCGTTACTTCTGCAATATTTTTCATCAGGCCGTCCGGGTCGGTGAAAATATTTGTATTAATCTTCTGGAGAATATATTTATCCGGTGCTATCTCCGCAAGATAGGTTGTGTTGATATGACCCTCGCCGTACAGCTGAGCGTCCACATCAATATTAAACTGACTTAATATTTGCTTTATATCATATTCCATTTTGATATATCTCCTTTAACAAAATATTCTTCTCTGGCGTACCAATCTATTATACTTTAATTTTCCAAAAAAGTATTTGTCTTTTCGGACATTTATTTTGCCTTTTTAGACATATTTCATTCTCCCGGCATATATTCGCCCTCGAAAGATTTCAGCGTATCGGTAGTGATTTTGAGCTTTTCACCCTCTAAAGTTATATAAAAATCGCCCTCTTTGCCCTCGTAAAAATATGTCGTATCGTTAATCTTTTTAACATATCCGTCCGCCGTGTACGCTCCGTAGTTGGAAGTACCCGTGAGGTGAAGCCTGCCGTCCTCGTCCTTAATAGTAATCGAACTGCTTTTATTTTTATAAGTACCTGTTATATCGTTTTTCGAAACCGTTATTGTCTTATCCGTAACGGCGCAGCGCACCGTCCATGCGTCCGCATATCCGTCAAAAAGTCCTACAACCTCGAAATATTCGTCTTTTTCCGGCATATTCAGATTGGAAAGATATTGCGGCAGCGGATATATCTTGAATTCCGTTCCGTCACGTTCCGCAAGAATGAAATCTTCCGCCGTTTCAACGGTCTTGAGCTGCCATGTAACTCTTTTTCCGCACTCGCTTTTAAATTCTTCTTCCTTTTCGATAAGGTTCAGTTTTCCCGAATCGTTCAGAAACTCCGAAACGTTTTCGCTGAAAGCTTCTGCCGAACGCACGAGATTTTCCGTGAACTTCGGGTCGGGGAAATATCTGATATTTTTTCCCGTACCGTTTTCGTCAAACGAAAAATCAAAAGTTCTCCCCTTTGTATCATATGCATATACATCGGATTCGTTACCGTCTATGAACTCTATTCCGGCATATTCTGCCGAAAACTCGGAAAATCCCGTTTCTTCCAAAACGGTTTTCAGAGTTTTTGCCGTTTCCTCGCCTTTATAAAACGTGTTTTCTCTCGAAAATTTTCCCGAAAATCCGTGAAGCATATATTTTTCCGATGTCAAATCCACATATATAATCTTGCCGTCACGCAGGCACACCGAAACGCCGTCCGCTTCGTATATATCCTCGGAGGTGTTTTTAAAATCGAGTTTTGTGGCATTCACAAGCTCGTCCAGGCTGCCTCCGCAATATTCCGCAATTTCTTTCGGGGGTTTCGTCCCCTTTCCTTTATAATAGCTATATCCGCAGAATGCGGAAGCCGCCAGAAACAGCAGCGAAAAAACAAGCGTTACCGCTCTTTTGCCGGATTTCAGCACAATCGACCAAATCAAAAATATCAGAAACAGTGCTGCACCGCCGACACATAAAATCAAATACATCATAATGTTACCCCTTCCTGTCTAAAACATTTGCGTTTTTTGAAAAACCAATATGCAAAACAGCACACGGCAATGCTGAATATTATCACAAACAAATATTCGGGCATACTGAAATTTCTTCCGCAAACTTCCGTTAATCATTAAGTATAGTATACCACAATTCCGCATTAAAATCAAGTATTTGGAGAATTTAGGGAGAAAAAAAGCCCCATTCGTCAGTTTTCCGACAAACGGGGTTTGATTTATTATTGGTTTTTCAGATAATCCGTAAGCCGTGCAAAATCCGCAAGCGAAAGCTTCTCCGCACGTATATCCGCTTTCAGACCCAGGGCGTTCAGAGCAGACAACACCAGGTCTTTTCCGAAGCCTATATTTGCGCCGGACAGGCTGTTTACGAGAGTTTTTCTCCTATTGGCAAAGCTCGCCCGAACGACTTTAAAATACAGCTGTTCGTCCTGCGTGGATACAGACGGTTTTTCGAGAATATCGAGCCGAATCACGGCAGACGATACTTTCGGCGCAGGCACGAAATATTCCGGCGGTACATTGAGCAGGATTTCCGCCCGGCAATAATACTGCACCGCAACGGTGAACGCTCCGAAATCCTTTTTGCCCTCTTTGGCGCTCATGCGTTCCGCAACCTCTTTCTGCACCATGACGGTAACCGAGGAAAAATATTCCTTATATTCGATAAGCTTCATAATTATATGCGTTGTAATGTAATACGGCAGATTGGCGACTACTTTCGCCTTTTTTCCGCCGAAATATTTTTTGCACAGCTGCGGAATATCGGTTTTCATAATATCTTCGTTTATTACGGTTACGTTATCGCAGTCCGCAAGCGTATAATCAAGCACGGGAAGCAGGTTTTTGTCTATTTCCACGCTGACGACCTTTTTCGCATGAGCGGCGAGGCTCTGCGTCAGCACGCCTATTCCCGGGCCTATTTCAAGCACAAACGTATCCTCGTCAATATCGCTCATTTCCACAATATTTTCTATAGTTTCCGCACTGGTCAAAAAATTCTGCCCGAGAGATTTGGCGAATTTTTTCCCGAATCTGCTCATGACGTCACGAATTACGTTTATATCCGTTAAATCCAACATATAATTTCTCCTTGCTGTTATATCTGAATGCGGGCGTTGTAAAACAAAATTGTTTTGCAACACCCTTTTTAGGGGCTTTAGAAAAATAGTGCAGAATGGACAAACTGAGCAAAAGCAAGGCAAAGTCTTGCTTTTGGTACCCGAAGGCGTCAGGCAATCGGAAACCGAACCCTTGATGCCTTATGACGGATAATTTTTGCCCTTTTCGGCTTGTCATCCTCGAAAGGCGGTAGCCTTACTTCGTCTTCCGCACCTAAAATGACTAAAAATTTTCTCGTCATAAGGTGCGAGCAGTTTTTATTGAGCTGATTTTTTTCAAGACAAACAAACGAATGCAGGTAATACTTCCGTATTATCAAATGAGCTTGTGCAGTATTGGGGAAAATCAGCCGATAAAAACCATTAAGGGTTCGATTTTCGCTTGCCCGGTTACGCCGAGTGGCGAAGTTTGTTCATAGCATAAAGCAATATTTATTTTAGAAATTCGTTCTCAAACGAATTTTTACCTCTGTTTCTTGCTTTTGCGGTCTGTGCATTTTTATAATGCCCCTCTCCTATATAAAAATCCCGAATACATATGCCGTGGCAATCGCCGCAACGGCGACAACCACAAGGCTTTGTTCAAAATATGACAGAATCATGGCAACCGCAGTCGCCGCTACAGCCGTTGCAGTGTCTTTCGTAACATAAAAAATAGCCGGAAACGTAAGTGCACCGAGTACGGCATACGGTATATAAAACAAGACGGATTTCAAAAATCTGCTTTTGATTTCTTTTCTGAACAGCACAAGAGGAAGCACTCTCGGAATATACGTCACGAGTGCCATAACAACAATTCCTGCAATTAAATACCTCACCTTTGTTCCTCCTCTGTATGCGGAAACAGCGCAGCGGCGGCACAAGCGGCGGCAAGCGTTGTTATTATTATCTTGAATCCGTCCGAAATAAAATCGAAAATGTGTATATATCTGAATATGCACGATATTGCAACCGACATAAGAATACAGATAAGCACAGGCTTCGACTTTTTCGCCGGCGGAATTATTATGGCTATAAACATAGCGTAGAGCGCAATCTCCATAGCCGAGCTTACGGACGGCGAAAGGAATGATGTGCATACCGCTCCGAGAACCGTTCCGAGCGTCCAGCCTATTATCGGCAGCGTTATAAGTCCGTACATATACTTTGCCGAAAGTGCACGCGGTTCGCACGCCGCTACGGCAAACGTTTCGTCCGTTATGCCGAATCCGAACAGAAGCCTTTGCCCTGTCGAAACGCCTTTTTCCAGCTTCTGTGTAAGCGAAAGCGACATAAGCATATATCTTATATTTATTATAAACGTAGCCAGTGCAATCTCAACAACGGTCGCCCCGGCGAGAATGAGCTGTGTGCCGGCGAACTGCCCGGCAGAGGTTAAATTCGTTAAAGAAAGCAGAACCGCAAACCATGCCGGCAGGCGGTTTGACGTAACCATAAGCCCGAACGTGAAAGACACGGGGAAATATCCCAGACCTATGGGAAGTCCTCTTATTATACCTTTTCTGAAGTCTGTCATACCGATTGTTCCTTTTTAGTCGTACATATTTTTAAGTATACGTATAACGTCCTCTTTCATAGGTTTGCGCGGATTCGTTGCCGTGCAGGCGTCGTTTATCGCATTTTCCGCCATTTGGTCGATTGCGTCGAAATATTCGTCGTGTTCGATGCCGCATTGAGCTATATTGAGCGGCATATTCATTTCTTTCATCATAAATTCCGTCCAGCTGACAAGCGCACGAACCGTTGTAATCTCGTTGAAATTCGTAAGACCGAGAAGTTTCGCCACGTTTACGTATTTCCTAACAGCCGGCAAATACTGCTGTTTGCTCTTGGAATGTTTGTTTATATCGCTGTTAAATTCTATTACGTGCGGCAGCACCATTGCGTTTGCACGTCCGTGCGGAATATGGAATTTCGCACCTATTGCGTGCGCTATACCGTGGTTCAGTCCGAGAGAAGCCGAGTTGAAGGCAAGCCCCGCAAGGCAGGACGCAACGTGCATTTTCTTTCTCGCATGGTTGTCTTCGTTGCTGAAATACGAACGCAGCAGAAATGCTCCGCATATTTCTATAGCTTTTTCGGAAAGCGCCGCCGAAAATTCGTTGTTGTTTATGCTGACATACGCTTCGAGCGCATGGGTGAAAACGTCCATACCGGTATCTGCCGTTACAGACGGCGGAACGCTCTTTACAAGCTCGGCATCGAGAATCGCCTCGTCCGGTATCATATCATAAGATACAAGCGGATATTTTTTGTTTACCTCCGGTTCGGTGATTACGGCAAAAGCCGTTACTTCGCTGCCCGTTCCGCTGGTTGTCGGAATAGCTATGAGCGGAACATTTCCGCACGCTCCGGCGTTCAGCGCCACCTGTTTTATTGCCTTTGCGCTGTCCATTGCGCTGCCGCCGCCTATAGCTATGATTGCTTCAGGTCTATATTCCGTAAGCTTCTTAACACCAACGGAAATTTTCTGTATCGGAGGATCGGGCACTACGTCGTTGAAAAGCGAATATTCAATATCGGATTCGCTGAGCGGTCTTGTAATATGCTCTATCATGCCGCTTTCCGTTACAAACGGGTCGGTTATTACAAGCACTTTTTTGTACGGAAGATTCTTTAATCTGTCGAGAGCACCGTCACCGAAATGTATCTTTGTTTTAATTTCAAATGATTTCATATGTATTCTCCTTGTCGGTTTATATACATATATATTATAGTATATACTTGTCGTTTTGTCAATCTTAAAACGCAAATTTTATAAAAATTACAGTCTGAGTATACGTTTGGCATTTCGGCTCAGCGTATATTCGTATTCCTCGTCCGTAAGATTCATTTTATAAAAAGTCTTAAGCTCGTCTTTCGGGCTCCACATCGGGAAATCCGAGCCGAAAAGCACACGCTCCTTGCCGTAGAGCCTTATAAGCTCCTTTCCCCTTTTAAGTCCGCAGAACATAAGCGAACTCGAAACGTCCACGTAGCAGTTTTCATCCAGCAGATATTCAAGCGCCAGGTCGCATACCGACCAGCCGCCGAAATGCGCCGCTATGACCGTAAGTCCGGGAAATTCCCTGAGCAGGCGTTTCACTCTTTTCGGGTGTGAATACGTATAGCGGTAATCTCCGCAGTGAATCAGAATCGGCAGTTTCTCGCTTCTCAGCAAATCGTATACGCCGAACATTCTCTCATCGTCCATGTTGAAATACTGCGTGTCGGGGTGGATTTTCAGTCCGCACAAGCCGTTCGCCTTCATGCGCATGATTTCTTCTTCCTTGTTTTCAAATTCCGGATGCATCGTACCGAATCCGTAAAATTCCTCGTGCTTTTTACATTCGTCCGCAATGAAATCGTTGATTACGGTAACGTGTTTCGGGCTTGTCGCAACGGAATGTACGAGAAAATGCGATATTCCGCCCTCTTTTCCGTTTTTTATAAGCGTTTCGGCAAGTCCGTCGCAATGCATGGGGATATGATAAAATCCTCCCACGCCTTCGACGGCTCTTGAAGCAATCTTTTCGGGATATATATGTGCATGAAAATCAAAAATGTCCATTGTAATTCTCCGTTCCTGCGCCTAAAGCACCGCCGTAAGTATACCGGCGATAATAACTCCGGCGCATATTGTTTTGTATATTATATTTTTCTCTTTGTAAATCAGCCTGCCGGCAATAATAGTAACTATAACCGAGCATTGTTTTATCAGCGTCATCACGGTGACACGGCTTTCCGGGTCTGAATTTGCTATAAACAGAAGCTTGTCACCGAAAATCAGAAGTGCACTTATGACATATATTTCAGGGGTTTTGAGCCCTTTCTTGAAATCGACACGTCCGCCCCGAGCGTAAATGTAAATGAAATACATCGATGAAAGCAGCAGCATAAACCAAAACTGGAGCTGCGAGCTTGTCACCTCGCCCGTACTCATAAGCGCCTTATCAAGAACGCCCGAAACGGCATTCATTGCGCATGAAAGCAGCGTAATCCAGATATATTTCATTTTTATTTCGGAACTTTCGCCGCTTTTTTTCAGATTCAGCATAAAAAGACCGAGTATAACGAGCGAAAGTCCGGCGATTCCTCTGAGCGTCAGAGCCTCGCCGAGTACGAATACGCCCATAAGCGTCGAAAACAGCACTCTCGACATATCCATGATTCCGTATACGCTGACGGGAAGCTTTTTCACACCTATAAACGAAAGCATCCATGCGCCGAAAATGACGGCGGATTTCAGCCCCACAAGTGCCAGATATTTCGGCGTTATCGAAAACACGTCCTTTGAAATGGGGATTGTGAAGAGAAAGCCTATAAACGTATAAAGAAAAAGCGTGTCGAGCAAATCGTTCCTTTCGAGTGCCCTTTTCTTGAACGGTTCTCTCATTCCCTTGAAAAGCCCGTATAATATCATAAAAAATATCCAGTAATGCATATTTATCTCCATTCGTATCATCTAATCATCTATTAATTATATCACGCAGCGAAAAAAAAGTCAACAAAGCCTTTCGGCTTTGTTGAAAAATAAATAACACATTATCGGCTTTTTGTATACCGAAGCGAAATACGCAATTTTCGCAGCTGCCGTAATGCTCTGCAAAAATGCATACAGCAGATAAAGTGAAGAAATTGTCCCGAAATATGCGAACACGGTGTATATCCGCACCGCACGGAACACGCACGACCCGAGTATAACCGCAATCATAGGCACGAGCGTCTTGCCCGGTTCTCTCGAAGCAGCTATAGTGCAATCCACAAACGCCGATATTGCATATGAAAATCCCATTACGGAAGTTTGACAGTTGAAACCGAAAAAAATTCCGGAAGCCGCATAAAGGCTTAATTTTTTTCAATAATTTTCATGAAAAATTTATATTTGATTTTGTAACGGATTTAAAATCATATTGTCGATATATACAAATATTTATATTTAATATTGATTTTACAAAAAATATATGTTATACTATAATATATATTACATAACCGGAAGTTGATAAAATGAATTACGATGAAATAAAAAACATACCGAGATTTGAACTTGAAACCGCAGATGTTGCCATAATAGGCGGCGGTCATGCCGGCTGCGAAGCAGCGCTTGCTTCCGCAAGGCTCGGCTGCAAAACTGTGATGTTCTCGATAAGTCTGGACAGTATTGCGAATATGCCGTGCAACCCGAATATAGGCGGTACGGCGAAAGGTCACCTCGTGCGCGAGATTGACGCACTCGGCGGCGAAATGGGCAAGGCTGCGGACGCAAACTTCATTCAGTCACGTATGCTGAACAGGGGCAAAGGCCCTGCCGTTCATTCTCTCAGAGCGCAGATTGACAGGCGCAGATACAGCGAGGATATGAAGCACCGCCTTGAGCTTCAGGAAAATCTGGAGGTTCGCCAGGCGGAAATTGTTGAAATACTCTTTAATGAGGATAAAAGCGTATGCGGAGTTGTAACGCACACGGGCGCAATATACCGCTGCCGTGCCGTTATAATCGCTACGGGTACATATCTGAAAGGAAAAATCATAATAGGCGAAATGACTCACGAGGGCGGTCCGGACGGAATGTTCCCCTCGAACGTGCTTTCCGAATGTTTGCGCAAAAACGGAATCTCGCTTATGAGATTCAAAACCGGTACGCCGGCGAGAGTAAAGCGTTCTTCCGTCGATTTTTCAAAAATGGAGGAGCAAAAGGGCGACGAGCATATCGTTCCGTTTTCCTTTGAAACAAGCGAGGAAGGTTTAAAAAACCAAGTTTCCTGCTATCTCACATATACGAACAAAACAACTCACGATATAATCAAAAGCAATCTTTCCCGTGCGCCAATGTATTCGGGCATGATTGAGGGAATAGGTCCGAGATACTGTCCGTCCATAGAGGACAAGGTTGTTCGGTTTGCGGACAAAGACAGACATCAGATATTCATAGAGCCCATGGGTATGCACACGGAAGAAATGTATGTTCAGGGGCTTTCCACGAGTATGCCGGAGGAAATTCAGCATAAAATAATGGAAAGCATGGCAGGGCTGGAACACGTTATCGTAATGCGTGCGGCATATGCCATAGAATACGACTGCTGCGACCCTACACAGCTTTACCCCACGCTGGAATTTAAAAATTACGGCGGTCTTTACGGTGCGGGGCAGTTCAACGGCAGTTCGGGATATGAAGAAGCGGCGGCACAGGGACTTATCGCCGGAATAAATGCGGCATTGAAGATAAACAAGCGAAAACCGCTGATTCTTGACAGGTCGCAGGCATACATAGGCACGCTGATAGACGACCTCGTTACAAAAGGCACGAAAGAACCTTACAGAATGATGACGTCGAGAAGCGAATACCGCCTTGTTCTGCGACAGGACAACGCCGATTCGAGACTTACGCCGATAGGTCATGAAATAGGGCTTATAAGCGACGAGAGGTATAACAAATATCTCGAAAAAGAAAAAATGATAGAGGACGAAATAAAGCGTCTTTCAAAAATAAATTTAACTCCGAACGAAACGCTCAATTCGCTGCTTGCGGAAAAATCTTCCGCAGCCGTGAAATCCGGACTTAACGCTTGCGATTTCATAAAGCGGCCGGAGCTTTCGTACGAGGATTTGCGCCGTGTTACGGATATGCCGGTGCTGCCGGCGGCTGTTACGGAGCAGGTGGAAATAAGAATAAAATACGACGGATATATTAAAAGACAGCAGGCACAGATTGAGCAGATGCAGCGCCTTGAAAAGAAGCTTATGCCGGAAGATATAAACTACTCGGATATTTCGGGACTGCGCCTTGAAGCAAGGCAGAAGCTCGACAAAATCCGCCCGGCATCGCTGGGTCAGGCTTCGAGAATATCGGGCGTTTCGCCGTCCGACATCGCCGTGCTTCTGATATATCTTCAGCAGAGGGGTCTGAAATGACGGAAAAACTTATCAACGGATTTAAAAGCATTAACATAGATATTGACGGAAAGACAGCCGAAAAATTCATGATTTATATGCGTGAGCTTGTTTCGTGGAACGAAAAAGTGAATCTCACCGCCATAACCGAGCCGAATGAGATAATCACAAAGCATTTTCTCGACAGTGCCGCTCCTGCCGAATATATCGGCGAGGGCGCAAGCGTTATAGACGTGGGCTGCGGTGCCGGATTTCCGGGGCTTGTTTTGAAGCTTCTGCGAAACGACATAAACCTCACGCTTTTGGACAGCTTGGACAAACGTCTGAAATTTCTCGATTTTGTGATAAACGAAACGGAAACGGAGGGCGTCGCTCTGCTGCATATGCGTGCGGAGGACGGCGGACGTGACAGGAAATACCGTGAGAAATTCGATGTTGCCGTATCACGTGCCGTGGCAAACATGGCTGTGCTTTGCGAATATTGTCTGCCGTTTGTGAAAACGGGTGGCAAGCTTATCGCCCTGAAAGGGCCTAAAACGGCGGAAGAACTGAAAAATGCGGAAACGGCGATAAAACGTCTCGGCGGCAGGCTCGCCGGAGTTTATGAAAGCAAAATCCCGTATACAGATTTGGAGCATACGGTTGTTATAATAGAAAAAATCGGCAAAACGCCGGCGGAATATCCGAGGAAAGCCGGAACGCCGTCCAAAAAACCGATAAAATGAGGTGTCGCAATGAATAAAAATTTTAAATCGGGATTTATCAGCGTTGTCGGCTTGCCGAACGTCGGAAAATCCACACTTATAAATGCGGTAGTGGGGCAGAAAATTGCCGCAACGTCTGATAAACCGCAGACAACGAGAAACAGAATTCTCGGCATACACACAACGGACGATTTTCAGATGATTTTCACCGATACGCCGGGTATTCACAAGCCGAAAAACAAGCTTGGCGAATATATGGTGAACGAGGCGGCAGGGAGTATTCCGGACGCCGATATAATCGTATTCGTAACGGACGCCTCACGCGAAATGACGAACACGGAGCGTGAAATTGCCGATAAAATAAAGGAAAGCGGATTGCCTGCCGTGCTTGTCATAAACAAGACGGACTGCGTGAAGAAAGAAGCACTTTTCGAGCAGATTGCCGAATATAACAAGCTGCTTGATTTTGAAGCCACGGTTCCGCTGTCGGCAAAAAATGCGGACGGCACGGATATATTCGTTGAAGAAATACTCAAAATCCTGCCCGAAGGGCCTATGTTCTATCCGGCAGAAACCGTGACGGACGCCAAGGAAAGAACGGTTGCAGCGGAGATTATCCGTGAAAAAATGCTTGTTTTGCTGGATAAAGAAGTTCCGCACGGAGTTGCCGTGGAAATCACGAAATACAGCGAAAAAGAACATCTTATAAAGATAGACGCAAATATATACTGCGAAAAGGAAAGCCACAAGGGCATAATCATAGGCAGGGGCGGAAAGATGATGAAAAAAATCGGTGAAAAAGCCCGTGAGGACATTGAGAAAATGACCGAAAAAAAGGTGTTTTTGCAGCTTTGGGTCAAAGTCAAAACAGATTGGCGCAACAGCGACTATTTAATGAAAAGCTTCGGATTTAAAGAAGAAAGAGATTGACGGCAGAACCGCAATCTCTTATATAATGACTGCTGAA
>CAKVOK010000005.1 GCA_934792465.1 uncultured Clostridia bacterium
ACTTGAACAATTACAAAATGCCGAAAAAATTAGTATATGAGTGCATTTTGTAATTGTTCAGCAGTCATTAAATAATATTTTAAAAGCAGATAACATCAGTGAATTGCTTGATGCTATCGACAATTTTTGCCGAAATGCAATTGCAGCAAGCGATAACAATAGGTTCACATAATTCAGTCCGCCGTCTTGTCTATTCTGAAAACTGCCATTGCAAAAATCCCCTTTCCTCTGAAATTAAAAAAGCGTCTGTATTTTTTTAACGGTTTGAACTTTGTGCAGCTTGTGCCGTTATGACACTGAATGTACGGGCAAAACGGATTTCTGTCGTCAAGCAATATGTGTCATAACCCGTCTGACATTCAGGACATAACTGCTCATTATTTTTCTGTTTCATTTCCAAAATTCCTTTCGGGTAAAATAAAAAGACGCTCAACCGGCGTCTTTATGCGGATTTCCAGGTATTAAAAGTGGCTTGTCCTATCGTATATTTTTATAAAAGGTTGTTCTTACAGGGTCGCACCATCTGCTGCCAAATCCTCTACCAAATCGGCAATCGGATCTCCTGCCACGGCAAATGTTGCCGCACTGAAAGGAACTCCGTTCGAGTCGCACGGATATACTCCCGTATTATGATTAATATAATAATCTGCAAACGATGAATTTTCTATCTGCCCGGAAGTCAGGTTTTTGGTAAGCTGATGCACTATTGTTCCCACCATTTCAAGGTGCGCCAACTCTTCTGTGCCGATATCTGTCAACAAAGCCTTGCACACATCGTCTTTCATATGGAAACGCTGAGAAAGGTATCTCATTGAAGCCCCGAGTTCGCCGCTTGGTCCGCCGTACTGGCTTATTATATAGTTGGCAAGATTCGGGTTTGCATTCTTAATATTTATCGGGAATTGTAACTTTTTCTGATATTGCCACATAACTTTTCACTCCTCCCTCAATTTTCCCACGGCCATTTGCCTTCGAGCCACTGCCACGTATCCGTCCCCATTGCGTCCGCTGTTGTAATCGGTCCGTGCATCTGCACATACTCATCAGTAAGCTTTTTGAGCTTTTCCGCAACCGATTTATGCATTTCAAGCGCTTTTAAATCCTGCGGATGTGTATCAAGAAACAGTGCAAGCTCATTTTCCGCAAAAGCATAGCTCATAAGCTGCTTGAGCATAGCCTCACGATGAGCCTCGTTTTGTATTTCACTTACAAATTCAGCATTCATTGCATACGCCTTCCTTTCCATACACTTCTATGGGCAAATCAAGTTCCGGAAACAGCGTTCCTCTTTCCAATGCCATATCCATATCGTATACCGTTCCGAAGTGCTGATCCGGAACAAACGCATATCCGATGGGATATCCGCACATACACATTTTTTTATTATTCTCCATTGAAATCTCCTTATCTGCCGCCCTGCACGGCTAATCAAATTATTGCAGGGATAATATACATTTAAAGATGTTTTTCAACAATATATTATATGATTTTTGCAGAATTATGTTACAATCCGGCGAAACAAAGAAATATTGCAGATTAAAACAAAATCGGTACGGACAAATTCTCATGAAAACGAAATTTGTTCGTACCGTATTTGCGATTAAATTGTAAGTTTTACAACATCCAGTAATCCTCTCTTGTATTCCCCTCCGAGTTTTCTCCCCTCTTCGCATTAAAGACAACGCCTCTCGAAATCCCCGTAAGCTCTTCAATACGGCGTATCGAATATACCTGCTTCAATATTGCAAGTTTTTCATCTCTCTGCGCTTTCGGAAGCCTCTTAATACTTCCGGGATTCATACCTGTAAGATATTTGATATTTTCCTTTTCTCCCCGATAATTCAAAATAATATGCTTTTTAATATCCAGAACGACGTTCGGTTCTTTCATGAAATCCGCCGATATTTTCAGCACATACTCGGTATTGCAGTCTTTCGCCTTGCCCTCATAATCATCTATAGAGGTTTCGCCGTTCAAAAGATTTAAAAACCTTACGGCATCTACAATATCCTGTTCATATTCAAGCGGACAGCTCTTGTATCTGTCATGGAACAGCTTACCCTTGCAGCCGTATTTCGCATTATAATATTTCGCATACTTAATGCATATACTCTGTATGACAGTGCCGAGCCTGTCGTAATCGTAAGCGATAATAAAATATGCTTTTCTTGCGGACAGTGCATATGCGGCTATATCATATCCGCAGCCGAACATTGCACTTTTGAACGCCTCAAAATCCCGGCTGTCCTTGAACAGTGTCCTCGTTCCGATACACGAAATGCAGTAAAAACCGCTTTCGCCTTTTTTTCTCGAATCTCTCGCCATATTTTCACTTCCTTTATGTAATAAGAATTAAAATTTTATAAGCTTTTCCTCGTTTTCATCAAGCAATGCATTTCGGCATATGAAAAAATCGTCCGCAACCGTATCCGAATATGCTTCGAGCGCATTTATCAGCAATTCGGGTTTCAGATTTACCTCACCGCAGTTGAGTATTGCGCCAAATTCAAATACGCTGTCCGATTTTCCTGTTATATTATACGATTTTATAAGCGGTCGTATATCGGTATCTCTTACGCCCGATTTCGTCTTTTTCTCCATGATAATTTCCGGTTTTTCAAATACTTTTTCAATACCGCCGTCGATTTTTCCCATAATTTTAACAGTGTAATCGGCATATTTCAAGCCCTTGAACGGCGACTTTTCTTCCGTAGTCTTGCTGTTCAGCGCTCTAAACCCGGGCGGAAAACCCTTGTTCAGCCTTTCTGTCAGATTGTCTGTTTCCGTTTCAAAAGCTATCTTCACCAGCTCGCATTTGCTCGATATTCCCACTCCGAGCGGATGTGCGAACGTCATAAGCGAATGCGGATTGAATCCCTGCGAATACGACATAGGCAAATCGCAGCGGCGCATCGTGCGGTTGAACATACGTATAACGTCCAGGTGAGACACATATTTAACATCTTCCGATTTTGAAAATTCAACTATATATTTCATTTTTATGACCATTCCTTTCCGTGCCGCAAGGCACAAAGCCAAGTTTGAAACAGAGTGCCATAGGCAATCTTATTCAAACTTTCGCACCTCCGGCAATCGGACATACCTTTTGCTGACCGCAGCCGCTGCATTTTTCACGGCAATTCGGCGTTGTTTTGGCATTATACGCATTCTCGCATTCCCGTTTCAAGAATTCTTTCGTAACTCCGCAATCGATAACGTCCCACGGCAAAACCTCGTCAAACGGTCGTTTTCTCGCAACGTAAAAATCGGGATTTACGCCGGCTTCTTCAAATGCCGCAGTCCATTTTTCAAAATCGAAAAATTCGTCCCAGCCGTCAAACTTACAGCCGCTCTTATGCGCATTCAAAAGCACTTTTCCAAGACGTCTGTCACCTCGTGCAAAAATGCCCTCCAACACGCTGACATAGCTTTCGTGGTAATTATAATTTATCATACGTGATTTTATGCAGTCACGCAGATAACGCTGTTTTTCCTGGATTTCCGTCAGGCTGTCCTGGCGTTCCCACTGAAACGGTGTCATAGGCTTCGGCACAAAAGACGATACGCTGACCGTCACCTTGCCCCTGTTGAGCCTTCTTTCTCTCGAAACCTCATAATAAAGCGAAACAACCTTTTCGGCAAGCTCCGCAATTCCCGCAACATCGTCGAGCGTTTCGGTCGGAAGTCCTATCATGAAATAAAGCTTGATTGTGGAATGGCCGCCCTCGAACGCCATTCTCGCCGTTTTCAGCACATCTTCCTCTTTTATATTCTTATTTATCACGTCTCGCATACGCTGCGTTCCTGCTTCCGGCGCAAACGTGAGCGAGCTTTTCCTGACGCTCTGAATTTCGTCCATAAGCTCTCTCGAAAAATTATCTATACGCAGCGAGGGAAGTGCCAGATTAACACGTTTTTCCTTAGTCTTTCTAAGCAAATCGAGCGTAAGCTTTTCTATGCAGGTATAGTCACTGGAGCTTAGCGACGTAAGCGAAATTTCCTCATAACCCGTGTTTTTCAGCAAGCTGTCCGCAAGTTCAAGCAATCTCTCCGGACTTCTCTCACGCACCGGACGATATATTATACCTGCCTGACAGAAACGGCAACCTCGTATACAGCCTCTGAAAAGCTCAAGCATTATTCTGTCGTGTACAATGTCCATATACGGCACAATAAGCTTATCCGGATAATACACGCTGTCCATATCCCGTATAATGCGTTTTTTCACCCTCTGCGGAACAAAATCGTATTTCGGCACGTATGCTTTCACGGTGCCGTCCTCGTTGTAGCTGACATCGTAAAAAGACGGAACATAAATCCCCTCTGTCTGCGCAATGCTTTTTAAAAAGTCCTCACGTGTGCCGCCGCTGTGCTTCCATTCGATATACGCATCGAAAACTTCCGAATTTACCTCTTCGCCCTCGCCTATTATAAAAAAATCCACAAAATCGGCAAGCGGTTCGGGATTGTAGGTGCACGGACCTCCGCAGCACACAAACGGGTCGTTCTCCCCTCTCTCCGAAGTGAGCAGCGGCACTCCCGCCAATTCAAGCATATTCAGCACATTCGTATAACACATTTCATATTGAAGTGTGAATCCGATAAAATCAAAATCCTTTATCGGGTCTTTGCTTTCGAGTGCATAAAGCGGAATATTATTTTCACGCATCAGCCGCTCCATATCCTCCCACGGAGCAAATACACGCTCGACCCACGAATCCGCACGCTCGTTCAGCTGATGATAAAGTATTTTCAGCCCGAGATGCGACATTCCGACTTCGTACACATCGGGGAAGCAGAATGCGAACCGTATATCCACCGAATCTTTATCCTTTATAACGCTTCCGAGCTCTCCGCCCGTATATCTGGCGGCTTTCTGAACTTTATTTAAAATGGAATTTTTCATATGTTACCCTCATTATCTTCTTATTTAATTATCGTTTGTAATATCTCCGCTGCCGCTCACCGGGATTGCTTCTCCCAAATATTTCGGTTTCGGCTTTATTACAGACGTGAAAAAATCTTTTGTTCTCGCAAGCAGCTCTCTTGCGTCACGGACGTATTGTCCTCGGTATGTATGAATATCGGCGGAAATCCCGACTGCTTCTATGCCAAGCCTCTTCGCAACATACAGCGCACGGTAAAGATGATATTTCTGCGTAACGCAAATCACCCTTTCCGCCTTGAAAATCTCTTTTGCCCTGTACAGGCTTTCATAAGTCGAAAAGCCTGCATGGTCCATAAAAATATCCTCGCTCCTAACGCCGTGTTCGACGGCAAACGATTTCATAACGTTTACCTCGTCATAATCCTTTCTGCCATGGTCGCCGCTCACTATAATTTTGTTTGCCAATCCCTCATTATAAGCATTTATACCCGTGATAAGCCTGTCCCTCAGCATATCGGACGGCGTGCCGTCCGCTCTAAGTCCGCAGCCGAATATCAAAATGCAGTCCGCATCTTCAAGCTCCGCACCGATACGGTTTTTCACTGAATACACCGTATATAGATTTATCGCCGTTACGGCAAGAATCGCAAACACAAAAATTCTTATCGCCCAAACAAACAGTTTTTTCATATTTTTTCTCCGAAATCTATGCCGAACATATTCCGAATAATATCCGCACTTTTCAAAACATCAAGCGTCATTCGGTTAAACTCCGGCATTTTTTCTCCGTTTATCTGCCTCACAAAATCAACCGTTTCGTAGTAAATATCTTCTTTTTCGGGGTCTAAAGAATATTCCTCCGTTTCGCCGTTTCTCAAAATAAGCGTTACTTTTTTCGGTCTTGACATTTTATCTATAATAATATTGCCGTTTTCGCCCTGGATTTCGCTCGGCAGACGGCTGTCCGTAATCTTTGAATAAAGCAGCTCGCATATCATTCCGTCATACTTCGCCAGCACCGTGCCCTGTCCGTCTATGCTGTCTTTAAGAAAGTCGGCAAACCCGACAAAATCGAACGGCGCACCGAAAAGACAGTGCATGAACGCCAGCGGATATATTCCTATATCCATGAGCGAACCTCCGCCGAGTTCCTTTTTAAAGGCATTTTCCACGATACCGTTTTTAAATTTATCATATCTTGAAGAATACTGGCAGAACGAGAGCGTTGCACGGCGCACTTTCCCTATCTTTCCGAGCATTTCTTTTATCTTCTTCATTGACGGGCTGTGTACCGGAACCATAGCCTCCATAAGCACAGAATCCGTATTGCTTGCCGCTTCGAGCATTTCTTCAAAATCTTCCGCATTCGTTGCGGCAGGCTTCTCGCAAAGCACGTGTTTCCCGGCATTCAGCAATGCAACCGCAAATTCCTTATGAAATTTATTCGGGTTCGCAATATACACAAAATCTATGTTATCGTCCTCACACAGTTCGGATATGCTTGTATACACCCTGTCCGCTCCGTATTTTTCGGCAAATTCTTTCCCCGTATCGTAATTTCTGGAATACGCTCCGTAAAACGATATTTCGGGAATTTCCGCAGCGGCCGTCATGAATCTGTCTACAATAAAGTTTCTTCCCACCGTAACAAAATTAAGCATCGGCAAATTCCTTTCCCATCAAAACTGCGACAATAGTCTTTGAATCTGTTATTTCCATTGTTCTGATTTTTTCCAGAAGCTCGTCCATCGTATATTTCTCTACGCTCAAAAACTCGTCATCGTCAAGATGCTGTTCTCCCTTTTTCAGTTTATCTGCATAATATATATGAATAACCTCGTTGCAATATCCGGGCGTAGGATATATCTGCGTAAGCTTCGTCATGCTCTCGCACGAATATCCGGTTTCCTCTTCAAGCTCACGCATTGCCGCCTTATACGGATCCTCGCCGTATTCCAGCTTTCCGGCAGGTATTTCAAGCATATACTGCTCCGCACATTTCCTGAACTGGCGTACAGTCAGAAATCTGCCGTCGTCCGTTCTTGCAAGCACGCAGGCACCGCCCGGGTGCGCAACAACCTCTCTCAATGCGTTTTTTCCGTTTTCAAGCTCCACCGTGAGCTTTTTTACATTTATAACTTTTCCCGAATATATCTTTTCTTCGGCAATTGTTTTTTCTGCCATTCTTTTTCACCCTTTCCGTATGTGATTTTATTCCTCATCGGCAATCACAAAATTTATATCTCCCGTCACGGTATTTACACTGTCGATTATTACCTTAATGCTGTCGCCCATACGGTATACTTTCCCGGTATGCTCCCCGACAAGGCTGTATTCCGTTGCCGAGAATATATAATAATCGTCCCTCATATCGGCAACGGACACTCTGCCCTCCGCCGTATTTTCAAGCGCAACAAAGAGTCCGGAATTTGTAACCGACGAGATAACTCCGTCAAATTCTTCATCAATAAATTCGGACATATATTCCGCAATTTTAATCTTTTTGCTTGTGCGTTCCGCTTCTTCAGCAACAATCTCCCTCTCGGACGCATTTTTTGCGGCGATTTCCGCAAATTCGGCAAAATCTCTCTGTCTGCCCTCAATATCCGCCGATATGATTGTATGAATTGCAAGGTCGGCAAGACGTCTTATCGGTGAGGTGAAATGGCAGTAATACTTTGCCGCAAGTCCGAAA
Source organism: uncultured Clostridia bacterium (assembly GCA_934792465.1). Taxonomy (GTDB): domain Bacteria; phylum Bacillota; class Clostridia; order RUG12999; family RUG12999; genus CAKVOK01. Next base: position 7,584 of record CAKVOK010000005.1, read on the forward strand.
TGACCGTCGCACGAGGTCGAATATCTCGCTTTCATCATACTGCGCAGCATAATCGTTGAAACGATACGTTCATACGGCTCGCCCTTAATGCTGTCCAGCGCCTGTTGAAGTGCTTTCGGGTGTATACTTTCGGCGCTGCCCTTTATATGCAAATCAAACAGGCTCATTATTCGCATAAGCTCCGTTATTTTTTCCGCCGACGGATTTTCATGCACACGATATACAAACGGCGTTTCGAGCCAGTAATAATGCTCGGCGACCGTTGAATTTGCCGCAAGCATAAATTCTTCTATGATTATATTCGCAAGCGTATATTCATACGGCATAATATCCGTAACATATCCGTTTTCGTCAAATACAACCTTGGTTTCCGGAAAATTGAAGTCTATGCTGCCGTTCGCAAATCGCCGTTTTCTCAAAATACCCGAAAGCTTCCGCATCAGCCGAAGCATAGGCACAATATCCGCATACTGTTCTTTCAGCTTTTTATTTCCGTTTAATATTTTCGTAACATCGGTATATGTCATTCTGTGTACCGTTTTTATAACCGATTTATATATTTCGTGCGAAACAATCTCGCCTTTCGGGGTAATCTCCATATCCACGGAAAGCGCAAAGCGGTCGCAGCCCTCGTTTAAGCTGCATATCCCGTTTGAAAGTTCTCTCGGAAGCATGGGCACGACTCCGCCCGAAAGATATACGCTCGTCCCTCTTCCGAGAGCCTCGCCGAAGATTTCCGTGCCCGGCTTTACATAAAAGCTGACGTCCGCAATATGCACGGAAAGCATATAATTTCCGTTTTCAAGCGTTTTCAGCGATATTGCGTCGTCGAGGTCTTTTGCGTCCTCGCCGTCTATCGTGAATATTGTTTCTCCTCGCAAATCACGGCGGTTTTCTATATTCGTTCCGCTGATTTTATCGGGTATTTTTGTAACCTCCGCCTTGACTTTTTCCGGGAAATCCTCAGGCAATCCGAACATACGAAGCATACAGGTGAAATCCGTTTTCGGCTCGCCCTGCCAACCTAAAACTTCCGCTATATGCCCTCTCAAATCCTCGCCGTTTTCTCCGTATGAAGTAAGCTTCACAAGCACCTTTTGACCGTTTACCGCAGCCATTGTATGCTTCTTGTCTATTCTTATATTTTTCGATATTTTTTTGTTGTCCGGAACGGCATAGAAATGACTTCCCTTTTTTCTGAACGTGCAGACAAGCTCATGATTCTCACGTTTAATTACTTTGATTATTTTTCCGTCGCTGTGCTTTTTATCTGCCGAAACCGAAATCACCTTGGCTATAACCGTATCGCCGTTCAATGCGCTGCCGGCATTTTCCGCCGCTATAAACAAATCGTTTTTCAGCGTTTCCGCTTCGACGAATCCGAAGCTTGCTCCCGTGCCGATATATTTGCCCGTCACAAGGTTTTTATCGGTATTCACGCTGTATCTGCCCTTGCGGCTTTTAATTATCTTTCCGTTTGATATAAGCCTGTCCAGTATTTCGTAAAATTCATCGGTGTCGGATTTCGGCACATCAAGCACCAGCATAAGCTCGTCCGCCGTCAAAGGCACATAACCGCTGCTTTTCATAAATTCATATATTTTTTCTGTCCTGGTCATATACTATCCTTTCTGTGTCATACGGACGAGTTTTCCTTTTTAAAGCTTTTTCAGTTCTTCCGCAATCAGTTTATTTACGGCAGCCGGGTTTGCCTTTCCCTTTGAAAGGCGCATGACCTGTCCTACCAAAAATCCTACGGCACGGTCTTTTCCGCCCTTGTAGTCGGCTATCGACTGCGGATTTGCCTCAAATACAGTGTGTATTATGTCCAAAATAGCGTTTTCATCGTTCACCTGTTTGAGTCCGAGCCTTTCGATTATATCCGTCGGAGCATCGCCTGTCTTTGTCATTTCCTCCATAACCTGCTTTGCCGCCGTGTTGCTTATCACGCCTTTATCAATCTGTCCTATCATTACGGCAAGGTTTTCCGGAGTTACGTTTATTTCGTCTATACCGACGTATTTTTCTTTCATGATTCTGAAAATATCGCCCATAATCCAGTTTGAAGCCGCTTTCGGCGAAGCTCCGCATTTTATTGTTTTCTCAAAAAATTCGGCAACGGAACGTTCTTCCGTGAGCTGTGAAGCGTCATATTCCGGCAGAGCAAATTCTTCCACGTATCTGTCACGTTTAACGTGCGGCAGCTCCGGTATTGTCTTTCTGATTTCTTCGATTGTTTCGTCGCTTGTGACTATAGGCATAAGGTCGGGTTCGGGGAAATATCTGTAGTCCTGTGCGTCCTCCTTGCTTCTGAGCGGCAGACTCTCGCCTTTCGCATCGTCCCAGCGCCTTGTTTCCTGCGTTATCGTTCCTCCGGCTTTTAAAATCTCCGTATGACGTTTTATTTCATATTCAATTCCTCTGAGTGCGCCGCTGAATGTGTTTACATTCTTCATTTCGGAACGTATGCCGTATTCTTTCTGACCGACAGGTCTTACGGAAACATTTACGTCGCAGCGCAGCGAGCCTTCCTGCATCTTGCAGTCGGAAACTCCTATATATTTAAGTATGGATTTAAGTGTTTCAAGATATTCACCGGCTTCCTCCACGCTTCGCATATCCGGTTCGGAAACTATCTCGATAAGAGGCACTCCGCAGCGGTTGTAATCCATCAAAGATTTTCCCGGCACAACGTCGTGCAGCGATTTTCCTGCGTCCTCTTCTATGTGTATTCTTGTTATTCCTATACGTTTTTTGCCGCCGTTTACATTTATATCTATGTAACCGTCGTGGCAAAGCGGCAAATCAAACTGTGAAATCTGGTATGCTTTGGGCAAATCGGGGTAGAAATAATTCTTTCTGTCCTGCTTGCTGTTTTTCTCAATCCCGCAATTCATCGCAAGCCCTGCTTTTATCGCATATTCAACGACTTTTCCGTTAAGCTTCGGGAGAGTTCCCGGCATACCCGTGCAAATCGGGCAGCAATGCGTGTTTATTTCTCCGCCGAATGAATTTTCACATCCGCAATATATTTTCGTTTTTGTGGAAAGCTCCGCATGAACTTCTATTCCTATAACTGCTTCAAATTCCATTTATTTTTCCTCCTTTAAGCTGCATTCGAGAGTGTATGCCGTTCTCAAAACCGCAGGTTCGCCGAAAGGCTTCGCCATAAGCTGCAAGCCTACGGGCATACCGTTTTCGTCATTGCCGCACGGAATGCTGATTGCCGGTATTCCGGCTATATTCGCCGATACCGTACATATATCTCCCGTATACATCTTAACCGGGTCGCTTACCTTTTCGCCTATTTTGAACGCCGTTGTCGGATATACCGGACTTAAAATAACGTCATATTCCGCAAATACCTTGTCAAAGCTTTCTTTTATAAGCGTTCTGACTTTCAGTGCTTTTTTGTAATATGCATCGTAATATCCCGAAGAAAGAGCATACGTTCCGAGAATGATACGTCTTTTCACTTCGTCGCCGAAGCCCTCGCCCCTCGTTCTGAAATACATATCCGTTATGTCCGTGTAGTTTTCCGCACGGAATCCGTATTTTACGCCGTCGTATCTTGCAAGATTCGAACTTGCTTCCGCAGACGAAATAATGTAGTATGCGGCAAGTGCATAATCCGTAACCGGCAGAGAAATCTCATGAATTTCCGCTCCGAGCTTCTCATATTCTTTTATTGTTTCGTTTATTCTCTCGGCAACGCCGTTTGAAAGGCCGTTGAAATATTCTTTCGGCACGGCAATTTTCATGCCCTTAACGTCTGCCTTGAGTGCCGACGTATAATCCGGGCGGTCGAAATTCAGGCACGTCGAATCCATCGAGTCGTATTTTGATATTATATTCATAATTTTTGCGCAGTCCGTAACGTTTTTCGATACAGGTCCTATCTGGTCGAGGCTTGATGCGAACGCAACAAGTCCGAAACGGCTGACTGTGCCGTATGTAGGCTTAAGACCCACGCAGCCGCAGAACGATGCCGGAAGCCTTACGCTGCCGCCCGTATCGCTGCCGAGTGCGAAATATGCCATATCCGCAGCCACGCAAGCGCCGCTGCCGCCCGACGAGCCGCCGGGAACGCAGTCTGTATTCTTAGGATTTTTCACAGGTCCGAAATACGATGTTTCGTTTGAAGAACCCATTGCAAATTCGTCCATGTTTGTTTTGCCTATCAATACAAGGTCGTTTTGCTCCATCAAATCCGTAACAAACGCATTGTACGGCGGTTTGAAATTCGAAAGCATTTTCGACGCACACGTTGTTAAAATATCTTTTGAAGCGATATTGTCTTTTAATGCATACGGAACGCCGGCAAGCGGAGAAACCTCCTCGCCTGCGGCAATTTTTTCGTCTACCGCCATTGCTTTTGTAATCGCTTCTTCCTCCGTTATCGTTATAAATGCGTTGATTTCTTTATTTTTCTCTTTTGCGAAATCCAATGCGGATTTCGTAACCTCGAACGAGGAAACCTCTTTTTTTCTTATTTTCTCGGCAATTTCGGATGCCGAAAGCTTATTCAAATCCATGTTTCTTACTCCTATTCAACAATTTTCGGTACGCTGTAGCAGCCGGCGTCTTTTTCCGGCGCATTTTTGAGCAGTTCTTCCCTATCGTAAGACGGAACAATCTCGTCTTTGCGGAACACATTATTCACGGGAAGCGCATGAGCTATCGGCTCAACGTTTTCCGTGTCAAGCTCCGCAAGCTTGTCCGCAAATCTGATTACCGCTTCCATATCGTGCGTTAATCTTTCTTTTTTCTCGTCGTCAATATGGATTCGGGCAAGACGTGCCACATAATCCAAATCCTTGTCGGTTATTTTCATTGTGATTCCTCCATATTCAAAAAATCCTCTTCGGATATTATTTTTATATTAAGCTGAAGCGCTTTGTCATATTTGCTGCCGGCATTTTCCCCGGCAAGAAGATAATCGGTTTTCTTCGATACGCTGCCGGAAACCTTGCCGCCGAGAGCTTCTATTCGCTCCTTTATCTCGTTTCGCGAGAAATGAGAAAGTGTCCCCGTAACGACAAATGTCTTGCCGGCAAGCAAATCCGATTTTTCGGTTTTCTCGGCTGTCATATCGACTCCCAGGCTTTCGAGCTCGTGAACAAGCTCCGCATTTTTCGGATTGTCAAAATAAACTCTTATGCTATCCGCCGTCTTTTCGCCTATATCTTCCACTGCCGCCAATTCCTCAGCAGAAGCGTTTATAAGTGCGTCCATGCTGCCGAAATGATTTGCAAGAGATTTTGCCGCTCCGCTTCCCACCATTCTGATTCCGAGTCCGAACAGCACTCTCGCCATTTTTGCGGATTTCGACCTTTCTATCGCCGCAAGCAGATTATCCGCCGACTTATCGCCCTTTCTGTCGAGCGAAAGTATATCTTCTTTCGTAAGACGGTACAAATCCGCCGGACTGCTCAGCAGACCTGCGTCCGCAAGCTGGGTTATAACCGCCGGACCGGCACCGTCTATATCCATTGCGTCACGGCTGACAAAATGTATGATATTGCGCAGCCGCTGTGCCGGACATTCAAGACCCGTACATCTCGCTGCGGCTTCGCCGTCAAGTCTTTTTACGGGTGCGCCGCATACCGGGCAAATTTCCGGCATTTCAAATATTCTTTCCGTTCCGTTTCTCTTTTCGGGAAGCGAACGGATTATTTCCGGAATAATCTCCCCCGCCTTGCGTATTATTACTTTATCGCCTATCCGTATATCCTTTTCACGGATATTATCTATATTGTGCAGCACTGCACGGCTTATCATGCTGCCGGCAACCCTTACGGGAGTCAGCACCGCCGTCGGCGTTAAAACACCGGTTCTGCCGACCTGCACTTCTATATCCAGCACTTCGGTTTCCTTTTCCTCTGCCGGATATTTATATGCAATCGCCCATTTGGGGCTTTTCGCATTAACGCCGAGCGTTTCCCTCGCCGAAAGACTGTTTGCCTTTACAACCGCTCCGTCTATATCGTATTCGTAGGTATCTCTTTTCGACCCTATCTCTTCAATATGCCGTATTATCTCATCGCTGTCCGTCAGCACCTTTCTGTTCGGCACTGTGGAAAATCCGAGCCTGTCCAAAAGTGCAAGACCCTCGCTGTGCGTTGTTATATCCATTCCACGAATCTGCTGAATATTGAATATAAAGACGTGCAGACCCCTTGATTTCGTAACGGAGCTGTCCAGCTGGCGCAGCGACCCCGCAGCGGCATTTCTCGGATTCGCAAAGCCCGGTTTTTCGAGCAGTTCACATTTTTCGTTAAGCTCTTCAAAGCTCTTTATCGGCATATACACTTCGCCCCGAACCTCCAGAAACTCGGGTATATTTTCAAGTTTCTGCGGTTCTTCGTTTTTAACAACCATCTCCCACGTTATGGGTGCTTCATCAAGCCTTTGCGGAACTCCGGCAACCGTTTTTAAATTTTCCGTAACGTCTTCGCCGACAAGTCCGTCACCTCGTGTCGAACCTCGTGTGAAAACTCCGTTTTCATATTCCAAAGATACGGAAAGTCCGTCTATCTTCGGTTCTACGGAATATTCGAGCTTTTCTCCTGCCGCCGCATTCGTCTTTTCTATAAAATCAACAAGCTCTTCGGCGGAAAAAACGTCTTTCAGGCTCTGCATCGCAACGGTATGCGCAACGGAAGAAAATTTCTCGGATTTTTTTCCTCCGACGTGCTGCGTGGGCGAAGAATCGCTTTTGTACTGCGGATTTTCTTCCTCCAAAATTTCCAGTTCACGCAGCAGCATATCGTATTCCATATCCGTAATTTCCGGACTGTCCTCATTGTAATATTTATTGTTATGATATTCGATTTCGCCGCGAAGCTCTAATATTCTCGAAAGTATTTCGTCCATTTTGTTCATCCTTTACCGTGTTTTTTTGGAAGCAGACGTCTGCGGCGGCTTTTTGAGTTCTTCAATCTCCGTTTTAAGCTCGGAAATCTGCTGTTCGTTCTGATTGATTACCCACTGCAAATCGTTTGTTTTCTTCTTTAAAGTTTTTGCCGATAACGAAAGTTCTATACTCTGAACAACAAGATATGCACAGATAATCGCAACAACAACGAACATTGCGGCATATATTTTCGACCGAACTTTCTGCTTATGTTCTATTCTGCCGAGAATCTTCTCTCTGAGTTCCATTTCACGGTTCACCGGCATCAAAATGCTGTCTTTGTAATGCAAATCAAGCGGATTCCCGAATTTATCGAAAATATATATTCCGCCGAGCTTTTTACATTCGCCTTCGTCATACTCATAAATATCCTGTCCGTTTGAAACCGGGTCGAATATGAAAAGAAGCTTTTCGCCGTCGAAAAAGCTTTTCTGCATAGCTTCATCGACTTCATCGGGAGCGGTGTCCCTATGCGTCGAATACTGTCCGAGGATTTCAAGCTCCGAATATGTTTCCTTTACTTCTGCGGAAATTCTGCTCCACGACTGTTTCGTAAAGGACGGTGCTTCTATACCCTCGTCGCCCGTATACATAGCTTCGAGTGCCGTAGAAATATATATTTTATCCTTATCACGTTTGCCGAGAAGCACACCTCTCGACCCGTCAAGACTGCCCGCCTTTGCATATTTTATTATATGCATATATGCGCCAAACTCAATATAAACCGGGGAATTCTCGCCCGTACCGATGAATTTCAGCTTTTCGTCCATCTTTATCACATACCTTTGTCTTAATTTTATTGGGGTTAATTTGTCAAAAATCATACGATTACATATACATAGATTATACTATATTTTTGAAAAAAATACAATACCTTTTTTCAAATTATTTCAAAAAAATATCGGGTATTCACTTTGACAAGCAAATCCCGATATTATTTCTTATTCTTTTATACGGCTTATCTTTATCTTATCCGCCGAAACTCCGGTTGCGTCCACCGCACTGTCTTTTATTACGGTAACCTGGTTTTCCGAAAGCTCATCTTTCGTGCGTACCGTAATCATAACGCCGTTTTCATTTATTATAACCACCGACTCGTTTATCCCCTTTGTAGCGAGTGCCGCTTCGCATACGCCCTCTTTTTCCGTGCGCATTGCAAGGTCGGCGAGGTTCTCTTCCGCTTTTTTCTTTCCGTCCGCCGTTGCGGAGGGGTTGTTTACGGATTCTTTCAGTGCTTCGGTTGCTTTCGCTCTCGCTTCATTCCGCTGTTCCTTTGCCTTTTCGATTGCGTTCTTTTCCACCTTTGCATTTACGAACTCAGCTTCGCCGAGCTTTGTTTCGTCATCTTTCACAGCTACGTTTGTTTTTGCCGGTTCGGCATTATCGCTTGTCTGATACGCCCAGTTTATGTACCCGGCAACAAGCACCATTCCCATTATCACTGCCAACACAATCTGTTTTTTCTTGAACATTATCATCAACTTCTCCTTTCATTTTCCCGTAAGAACGCAAACCCTGTGTGCCGGAACTCCGAGCGCCGTTTCCGCCGCCTCTTTAAGATTTTGTCTTACATCTTCATTTTCCGCTCCCTGCGCCGTTATTATTATCCCCTTTACGGACGGAAAGCTGTATTTCACAACGGCAGGATCGCTGCCCGTACCGCTCAAAACCGTTTTTTCCTCCAGCGTTTCGCTGTTTTTGCGAATGTCTTTCTCAAAATTTTTTACGCCGCTGTCCTCAAGCATTATAAATACGCTTACCTCTCCCGCTCCTTTGACGGACGAAAGCACATCCCCGAGGCTCTGTTCAAGCTCCTGTTTGACGTCTGCCTGTTTTTCCTCCGCCACACTGAAATTGCCCGAAATCATAAACAGAACCGCTGCGGCTATTATCGCCGCAAACCAATATATTTTTTTATTGCCGATTATTTCTTTAATATTCATTTTATCACTCCGATGTTTCGATATACTCCGGCGGAACACCCAAAATATCCGACAATTCGGGTGTATATTCCGCAAGACGTTTGTCCGTTACTATGCTCTTGATTTTGCCGTTTTCCGTCGTCACCTCCGTATCCTTTATATTTATGTTTTTCTTCTTTGCAAAATCGGCAACTGCGCCGCACACAGCGGATTTAACCTTTTCGGCGGCGTATTCGTCATAGATTTTCGCCGCTTCATTATTAATTGTATATTCGTTTGTATATAAATTTATGTCAAAATCTTTCAACTTTGATACCGGCGACAGGACAATCCCCATTAAAATTGCGGATATTACAAATTTCACGGTGTTTTTCACCGCTCCTTTCGGAATTATTGCCATAAGCATCGAACCCGTCAGAATAAAAGCCGTTATCAGCATGATATAATTTTTGAATTTCTCCATATATGTAACCCTTTCAAGCTTAAAATCACATTGCGGCAATCATTCCGGCGCATACAATAAACATTATCGCCGAGGACACCACAGCCGCAAGCATAATCCTAAGCACTGCGGAAAATCCGTCCGTCAGCCGCAAAATCCGCTTATCCGCAACAGGTGCAAGCAATGCCGAAGTCAGGCTATAGAGAATAAGCACGGCGGAAATCTTAATAAGCGGTACAAGACTTATATAAAGTATTGCAATCACGCCCCCTGCACCGACTGCTCCTTTTATAAGCCTTGAACAGGCTATAACGGTATCAAGCGTATCGGAAACCACACCGCCCACAATCGGAATAAAGCTTCCCGCCATGAATTTTGCGGTTTTGCCGAGTACATTGTCGGCACAGCCGGCGGCAAGTACAAATATGCTCAAAAGTCCCGTAAAAATCACCATAATTATCCCAATGCACCATATAACGAATTTTTGCAGCGACCGTTCCAGTTCGGACAGGCTGAATTCCGCCGAAAGGCTGTTCACACCGCACAGCATAAGCATACACGTACATATCGGCATAAGCACGTTGATAAACACTTCTATTATCCCCGTTATCGCCACTATCGACGAGCTTACAAGAATACAGCGTGAAACTCCTCCTGCCCCTGCCATAAGTCCGCCGAGTACAGGCACTGCCGCCGCCATGAATACTTTCATCGCTTCCATAGCTTCAATCCCGACGTTCAGTACCTCCGATACAGCTTTGTAGCCTATTGAAAAAACCGTAACACAGCACACGTAAAACGTTACGTCAAGAAACTTTTCATTCCCGGCACAGCTTATTATGCCCAGGCAGAAAACAGCCGCCGCAATACCTGTTATGCCTGCTATATTGTCATATATCTCACTGAACAGCAGCTTGAAAATATTTCCGATTATTTCGTTCGGATTGAAATTCGCGCCGCCCTGCGAAAATTTTTTCACCGTATCTCTAAAACTGAATTCCGAATCAAATTTTTTCGCTTCAAGCGTATATTGCTCCAATGCGTCCGCACCCGACATTTCATATTGCTCGTCCGCCTGCGAGGCGTATGCGGCAAACATAAAAAATATTAAAAATGCCGATATACATAAAATTACTTTTTTCATACGCAACCCTTTTCATATGCTTGAAATTATCCTGAACAAATGCCGTATCACCGGCAGTGCCGCCGTTATTACCATAATTCTGCCGGCAATCTCCACTTTCGCCGCCATTCCGCTCTGTCCGCTGTCACGGCATATTGCTGCGCATATCACGGTTATGGCGGAAATTCCCGTCACCTTGAACATTATTATAATATAATCGCTGTCTATCCCTGCGGACTGCGCCATTGCGTTTATATTTCCGAACAAATCCGATATATAAGGCATGACAGACGTCATAATAATTATTCCGCCTGCCGACGCAAGCAGTGTGGAAATTTCGGGACGTTGCCGCACCGTCATGCACAAAATGCAGGTTATAACGGCGGCTATTCCTATCTGAATTATATTCATATCACAATCCGAAAAGCTGCTGAATCGTATCGAACAGCCCTTTTACCTCTTTCATTATCATCATAAGCACAACAATCAGCCCGGCTATCGTTGTGAACAGCGCCTGGTCGTCACGTCCCGAACGCACGAGCAGCTGCTGGAGTGCGGCGACCGTTATGCCTATCGCCGCAATTTTAAACACTAAGCTTATATCCATTGTTTTTCTCCCTAAACAAGCAGCACGGCAAGTCCGATTCCGGCAAAAAAGCTGAGCGATCTATACATCTTCCCGTCGTTTTTCTCTGTCTGTTTTGCCTCTTTGAGATTTTCTTCCAGCAGATTTTTTATATAATCAAGAAAGCTTATCTGCTCATCCGCAAGCTTCTCGCCAAGTCCGCAGCCCAGCTTATTCAGCACAAGAATATCTTTTTTCGAAAGGTATTTCATACGGCTTATTTCTCGTTTCCATTCTTTCGTATCTCCGCTCTGTATGTTCTCAAAAAACGGCCGCAGCGTACCGCCGTTTTTGCCAATTTCTTTATATATGCCGTCCAGCGGCGTCTTAAACTGTGCTATATTGCACTGCATAAGCTTAACTGCGCCAATCCATTCGAGCAGAACTTTCACTCTGCCCGAAAGCTCCTTTGAAATTTCGATTCCCACAGCCGTACACGTTCCCACAATTACAAAAAATCCTATAATCTTTATAAACATCGTATCATCTCCTCAACAGTTCCGCTTCCGTGTTTTTTACTCAATACAACGGCTTTTTCAAAACAGGAATAAAGCCGCCCGCTTTTTTTCTTCACATCATCCGAATTAAACCCATGTATGCTCGCTATAACGCTCACGCCGGAATATACGGCGTTTTGAATAGCTTCAGCATCATCATCGTTTCCGATTTCATCGGTTATAATAACGTCAATTCCCATACTGCGTATCATCATGTTCATTGCCGCAGCTTTCGGTACGCCGTCCATGACAACGGAGAGCGTTCCCGTATCGAATGCGCTTCCCCCTATCTCGCTCCGTTCGTCCGCAATTCCCACTTTATGCCTTTTGCCGAGAATACGTGCAATATCTCTCAGCATTGTGGTTTTTCCGCAGCCGGGCGGCGATATTATAAGCGTATTCGATATTTTATCCGCTTCGCATACAAAGCCGATAATATTTTCCGCACACCCGGGTATTTCGTGCGAAATTCTGACGTTCAGCGCAGATATATCTTTTATATATGTAAGCTTTCCGCCTTTCACAACGCCTTTTCCGCATATGCCTATTCTGTGACAGCCGTCAATCGTAATAAATCCCTTGCGGATTTCTTCTTCATATGCATATACGGAATTGTCACAGGCTTTTTTAAATATCAGATTCAGCATATTCGGGGTACATACTGCGGCATTCTCGGCAGTCGCCGAAATATCCCCGCATTCACTTATAAAAAATATTTTTCCGTTTATCCCGACGGAAATCGGTTTGCCGCACACGAAACGTATTTCCTCCGGATTGTATTTCAGAAATACGTTCAAAATATTATTCGGCAATAATTCTTGTATTATCATTGGCATCAACTCCGTTTATTAAAATATATTGAGCTTTGTCCCAAAATATTACACAAAAGCGGAGCAAGAAAAAAAATAAGATTAAAATATAAATCGAAATCTGAAATTCAGGCAAAAAAAATATTCTTCGGAAAAACCGAAGAATATTTTGGTGGGAGATGGTGGATTCGGACCACCGAAGCTATAAGCAACAGATTTACAGTCTGCCCCCTTTGGCCACTCGGGAAATCTCCCATATGGAGCTGGTAATGGGACTCGAACCTACAACCTGCTGATTACAAATCAGCTGCTCTGCCAATTGAGCTATACCAGCACTTTTTTCGCTGTCGTTTCGGACGACTTGTTTATTATACCACAAATAAATCCCTTTGTCAAGCTTTTTTTTGAAAAAATTTAAATTTTTTTGAATTTTTTTGTGTTTCGGCGCATATACCGAGAATATTTCATGTTTTTTCGGAATATTCTATACTGTATGATATTAAAAATTTTGCCGTATATTCGGCAGAAAAGGAGTTTCGCCATGAGAAACATATCCAAAAAGTCAAAAGCTTATATTATTTCTGTTGCGGCGGCTCTCGCCGTCGGGGTGCTTTCCGCACTCTTTACCATGGGAAACATGGACGTATATCAAAAGATTAACAAGCCGCCTCTTTCTCCTCCGTCCTTTCTTTTCCCCGTTATATGGGCAATCCTCTATATACTTATGGGAATAAGTGCGGCCATGGTATATCTTTCAAACCGTCCCGGAAAAAGCTCCGCACTTCTGACATACGGCATTTCGCTTGCTGTAAACTTTTTCTGGAGCATTATATTTTTTAATATGGAAGCATATACCTTTGCTTTTATATGGCTTGTATTTCTTCTGATACTTATAATATATACGATAAAGCAATATCGGAGTATATCTCCTGCGGCGGCATATCTGCAAATACCGTATCTTCTTTGGGTGGCATTTGCCGGATATCTGAATTTTGTGATTGCGGTTTTAAACTGATTTCAGCGGAACGGTCATGCGCCGTTCCGCTGAAATTATTCTATTCTCGAAGGGATTTCCACATACATTGTCTTGCTTTATGCGGTCTGTGCATTTTTATAAAGCCCCTATTTTGCGATTTTTATTGTATACTCTATATATTCGTCCGTTTCGGTGTGCGTTTCCGTTGCGTTATTTCCTGCCTTCTTAATCATCTTAACCGCCGCATTGATTGTATTTTCATATACCTTTGCATTTTTTACAATCTGCTTGCGGATAGTTTCGGATTTCGGTTTCATCTTTTCATGTATCATATCAAGCACGGCCGTTTTAAGCTTTGCGGAATCCTCGCACGAAAGCGCTTCTTCCCTTTCCTCGTCCGTTTCGAGCATAAGCAGCAGCTTCGCCTGTTCCGGCGTAAGATTCTTTTCCTTTATGCTGTTTTTTATATCCTCCGAAAAGGACGCAATCCGCACCTTATCCGCCGTTGTTTTTTCGTCTTCGCCGAGCTTCCCGGCAAGCTCCTTTATGCTCATGCCACGTTTCATAATAATTCTTTTATACGCTTCGCCCTCATCTATATACGAAATATTTTTTCTCTGCAAATTCTCGCAGATTGCACACAAATCCGCCGTATCCTCCTTTATATTCCCGTAGACAACGGCAGGTATTTTGTTCAATCCGGCGAGCCTCGCCGCACGTATACGCCGTTCCCCGGCAATCAGCATATATTTTTTTCCGCATTTTCTCACCGTAACCGGATTTAAAATTCCGCAGGATTTTATAGACCCGGCAAGTGCCTCAAGCTCCTTTGGGTCGTACTCCTTTCGCACACCGTTTTTATTCTGAAGTATATCGTCCGCATTCAAATATGCAATCTTTATTTCCCTGAACATATTTTCATCTCCCGTATAATTTATTTCCATAATTCTATTTTACCATATTTATACATAAATTTCCACATAAATCATACAAAAAATTTTTACATTTTTCGCCCTATATTCCGAATTTAAATTGCAATATTAAAATATTCGGCAGGATTGCCCATATAATTTCAATACTTTGCACAAAAATACAGATTTTGCATTGACATATACATATTTATTATGATATAATATTCGGTGGAACATATTTAAATGCTAAGTGACGTTTACAGGAAAGTGCATTATGCCGCCGAAGGAATTACGCTCTCAGGTGTTGATTTGTCAGCGAGGACTGTAAACCGATAGCACTCTGGAGAATCTCTTTAATGAGTGCCGAAGGTGCAAAGCGGATTTTAAATCCGATAATCTCTCAGGCAAAAGGACAGAGGCAACCCTTATTTATATTTTAATATCTGTTGCTTCTCCGGTGTGTTATGTTTAGTAAATACACATTTTAGGAGGATTTTTTTAATGGAACAATTCACAAAATTTCTTGTGGCTGTAGACGATTGGGTATGGGGTATTCCCCTTATAGTGCTTATTCTCTCGGTCGGTCTTTTTCTGACCGTAAGGCTTAACCTTTTGCAGGTATTCCACCTGAAAAAAGCTTTGAAGTATATGCTGAAGAACGAAAAAGACGGCGAAGGCGAAGTAACAAGCTTCGGCGCACTCTGCACAGCTCTTTCCGCTACAGTCGGCACAGGTAACATAGTAGGTGTTGCAACGGCAATATGCACCGGCGGACCGGGTGCTCTCTTTTGGATGGAAGTTGCCGCATTTTTTGGAATGGCAACAAAATATGCAGAAGGACTTCTTGCAGTGCGCTACAGAAAAATAGGTGAGAACGGCAAAGTTCTCGGCGGACCTTTCTATTATATAGAAACCGGCTTCCGTGAGAAATTCGGTCTGAATTTCAAATGGCTCGCCGTAATCTTCGCATTCTTCGGCGTTTGCGTAGGTCTTATGGGTATAGGTACGTTTACACAGGTAAACGGCATCACAAGCGCAATAAACACTTGTATTCCGTCCGATGTATGGTTCACTATAGGCGATGCTAAGATTACATATGTAACGGCAATTTCGGGTCTTATCATAACAATCCTTGTTGCCCTCGTTGTTATAGGCGGTCTGCAGCGTATCGCAAAGGTTGCGGAGGTTCTCGTTCCGTTCATGATAGTTGCATACGTTCTCTCATGTGTTGTACTCCTGATATGCAACGCTTCAAAGATTATCCCGGCATTTGCGCTTATCATTAAAACCGCATTTACGGGCAGTGCGCTTTGCGGCGGTGCTATAGGTACAATATTCATGGCAATGCAGAAAGGTATCGCCAGAGGTATATTCTCCAACGAATCCGGTCTCGGTTCCGCTCCTATCGCAGCGGCGGCGGCAAAGACAAAAGAGCCTGTTCGTCAGGGTCTTGTCTGCATGACAGGTACATTTATAGATACAATCATAGTATGTACAATGACAGGTCTTGCCGTTGTTATAACCGGCGCATGGGAAACTTCGGCAACAGGCGGTGCGGATGTTACGCTTCTCGCATTTGCAGACGGTCTTTATTTCCTGCCGAAAATCGTAACGGACGTTATCCTTTCGGTTTGCCTTGCGGCGTTTGCGTTTACGACAATCCTCGGCTGGGACTACTATTCCGAAAGATGTCTTGATTATCTGACGGGCGGAAAAGAAAAGGTTATCCTGGCTTACCGTTGGCTTTATATCATTGCCGTATTTATCGGACCTTACCTCACTGTAAAAGCAGTATGGACAATAGCCGATATTTTCAACGGTTTGATGGCTGTACCGAATATTATAGCTTTGTTTGCTCTGAGCGGCGTAATCGTAGCGGAAACAAAGACATATTTAAGCAGAAAAGATATATTAAAATAATTTAAGACAATATTTAAAGCTGAAGACCCGGTAAAATGGGTTTTCAGCTTTTGTTTTTTATTCATACATTCGTCAAAGTAAATTTAATTATTTTGCAGACAAACTGCAGAACTATCAAAAATTTTGCAGTCTGTTATGATAAGATGACTGATGTCAAACACATAACACTTATATCAATATTAAAAGACAGGAATAGCTGCGTCTTTCCTGTCTTTTAATTAACAAATCCTATTTTTACAAAGTAATTTTTTTCACATCACCGATAGGCTTCAGTGCAGTCAAACTGCTCCACCACATCAATTTGGCTGTTTTAGCATTTTGGGGAGAGGATACGCTTATTTGTGTTTCGGTGTCATTAAAGCTTTTTAACGATATGAAATTTCCGCTTTCATCATAAAAGGAAACCAATATTATCCCTGTTGTATTTTCCTTGCTTGTCAATGTATAATCGACATTATTTACTTTAATGTTTACACTCCGTCTTGATGTGATAGTTGCTTTCCCCTGTACCGAACCGACATTTACGGGATTTAAGTCACCGTCAACTATATCACCTTCATCAAACGAAACCGATATATCATAACTTCCTTCCGCTTCCGGCGCTGTAAATGTCAGATATGCAATAACGCCGTTGGAGTTATCAGCTTCCAAGCCGTCCCACACAAGTACAAACGGGCCGGAGGAATAGCTCCCGGGTTTTGTCATTGCCAAACTTGAAAATCCGTCTCCCTTTGTTATATTCGTTAATGCAAGGGATGTACTGTAATCAAATGTTAATGTTGCCCCGCATATTCCTGTATTTCCGGTAATTATTACAGGAACAGTGAAGCTTTCTCCCGGCTTTGCTGTGACAGAGCCAATTGTAATTGTCGTACCCGAAACAGGTGCAGAATCTTCAACAGTGATACTTCCGTTTTTCAGAGTTACATTAACAGGCGAAAGTGTTCCGTCAACGATATCCCCCTCATCATATGAAACATTTATACTGTATTTTCCGGAATTTGACGGTGTCTTAAATGTCAGAACTGCAATTGTTCCGTCGATGCTGTCTTCTTCTGTACCGTCCCATACAATTGTAAACGGGTTGGAAGCAATACTGCCCGGTTTTGTCATGGAAAGACTCGGAAGTGCCGAACCTTTTGTTATACCTGTTAATTGCAAACTTTTATCATAAGAAATAACTATATTTGCACCGCATATACCGCTGTTGCCCGACAATGTTATCGGTACATCTACCGTTTTGCCACCCATTGCTGTTACATCACCTATATTTATTTCGGTATTATTTGCATAAGCAGCGCTAACAGGAATAAGCAACAGGCATATAAGGAATGAAAAAATAAATGTATGTACGATTTTTTTCATAAATGTTACCTCGCATTTTCTGCGGATATGCGCATGATAGGCGCATATCCGCTTGTTAATTATGTTAAATTGTTACTTAGTCCTGTATTGTACATATTCCTGTATATTGGATATGTTGTCGCCGGACGGATAGGAGGACGATTCTTTGTATTCGCTTCTCTTGAAGAAATATGTGTAGATTTGGTATCTATCACGGTAACGATATTGTATTTTCTTTATTGGCGAGTTATAATCATCCACCACACGAGTTTCTTCATAATACCAATTAAGATTTTTAGAAGCAAGTCCGTCCGCAACAGCTCTATCCGACAAATTGGGATTAAATGAACTATATCCTTTACCACCGAAATATGATGTCTTTTCCCACGGCAAAGAATAATCGAGCCATCCCGTATCTTCATAAGTAGTGCATATACCGCTTGAATATGGGCATACGTACCATCCGTTTTTATATCCAACAAATCGGTGATATATCCATTGTGTTTTCTTATTATATCCTGTGATTACTTCTTGCGTATCAACATCACGACTTTCAGATCTACCGACATATCCATCCTGCCAGTTGCTCCATCCGCCCCAGTTACTCCAATCCCATGTCGAATTGTATTGCGTCCAACCTTCAAATGTCGGCGAAGATGATGTTGTATAGTAGGTTTGTGTGTAGCCCCACTTTCTATCGACTACTTCTGCTCCGGCAGGAAGACTTGAAGCCGAAACCCATCCTGAAACGGGATTTGGCCCCCAATGTGCATATATAGTAATATCCGTAAGTGCAGTCATTATACTTTCTTCGGTTATTCTTTCACCGCCATCTGCTTCGGTGTACCAACCGTCAAAGTAACAAAAATCTTTCTTCGGCTTAGGTAATTCTCCAAATTCAGAATTAAATGGAACGAGCTTGCTCTCAATGTCGACAGTACCGCCGTTAGCGTCAAAATACACTGTGCGCACGCTCAAATAATTTTCATAATCCTCGTCAGATATATAGATTATTTCACCGTCAGAAACAGTAATATAGTTCTCGCCGGAGATTAATCCGTTTACGAGTAAATTTCCGTTCACATTTAATTTTCCTACAACACTGCTGTTGAGATTTGAAAGAGATATGTTTTTGCACAATACTGTATTTTCGCTATCTGAAATCAAATTAATAGTTCTGTTCAGAACCAAATTTGTGTCAGCGGCTTTGAGAACAAGTGCATATCCGTTGCAATCAACTGTTACACGGTCAAGCGTAACATTCTCGGAAGATAACTCCATAGGAATTTGAGTGTTTTCTGTAAATGTAACTCCGTTAATAATTGTTGTATTTGCGTCTGATTTTATGCCGAGTCCCTTATACTCTTTATCCTTGCCCTGGAGTTCAAATGATGTTATTTCTCCAATATCAAACAGCATATTTGCGGATTCGCTTTCGGGTATAGCGGAAATATCCAGAGAAATGCGCTCAGCGCCGCAGGAAGCAACTGACTGTGCCATTTGAGCACTTGAAGCAACCGCCTTAATATTCGGAACATTTTTGAAAGCGTCTGTTCCTATCTCCTCTATATTTTCCGACAAAGTAAAGTCACTGAGCGAAGTACAACCGCTGAATGCATTATCCGCTATCTTCGTTACATTAGGACAAATTACTTCTTTAAGCGAGGTACAGCCCTCAAATGCAGACTCGGGAATTTCATCAATAAAACTGCTTAAACTTACTCCTACAATATCCGTGTTGTCTTTAAAAAGACGAGGGCTGATGCCTTTTATCTTAACAGAACTGAATGTACCGTCATTATTATCCACCCGAACATAGGAAGGAATAACTACCATGTTATCAGGATTGTTTTGGTTCGGTGCATAACCTTCAACGATTCCCGTATCAAGGTCAATCGTTAAACCGTCTGTTTTGATAATTCTGCCGTTTACATACTGATTTACATAGTACGGGATTTCAAAAGGAATAACACTCGTTTCATAATCATCAAATGTTCCGTCCCATGAATAATCCAAATACTCTTTCGGAGCGTCATCACCGTTCGAACCATCACCAAGTACACTGTATGTATACACAAAATATTCTTTCTTTGCTACATCATAACATACAACGGCAAAGACATGAGCTGTTCCGGACATAACCATTCTGTAATTGCCGTGTGTATTACCCGTGCTTGAAAATGATGTAGTTTTTGTTTCAATCTGCGAATTGGAATAGGTAAGCGAACTGCTGAATTCATTACTGCTGGTATCGGTTGATGTGAGAGCGTTAGATTCGCTGTTGCTTCCACCCTCGGCATAAGAAGAACCGTATCCATACTGCTGACTTATCATTTTTGATACAGCCTTTGAAACAGTGTTGTTTTTACTTACTGTATTGCTTTCGCTGTAACCGGAAGATGTGTTCCAAGATGATTCATCAACGGATGCATGTGACTTTGTATTGGTTTTATCAAAATTTATTCCCCATGAATTGGTTCCGGATGAGGTTCTCTTGCTGCTCTCGCTATAATTTTCTGATGTACCGATTTCAGCACCGATTTTAGCTCCTATACCGGCGTATTCTGCTGATATTTCAGAAGATATTTTGGTATTTACACCCAATTCATATGACGAACCTTTTTCGACAGTTTGAGTATTGGAATGACCGTTGTTTATCGAGAGATTATATGTTCCTCCGCTTGTATCGGTCGTACTTTTTTTGCCGCTGTTACTCTGTGCAACATTGTAAGTTCCGGTAGAGCTTGTAGCGCTCTGCTCTGCTTCTTCTCGGGATTCACCGGTCTGGTCAATATATGACTGACTTACTTCCGTTGTTTTCTTCCAATCATTTGACAATGTCCAAGTGGATGAATTTGTGGTAGCATTCGATATTTTATTTGCAACCGTTTTTGCATCGGTAACAGAAATTGTGTTTTGGTTTGTCATTGAAACAGTTGAAATCAAACCGTTGGCACATTGTAACTGCAATGTAGTATAAAGCGGGATATTCTTAATTGTTCCTATTTCATACCCAAATAAGATAAGCCCGTTTTCAGAATCCTCGCACACGATAGGTTCGCCAAGATTTTTTACTGCCTCAGCCTTCGCCCTGTCACTCGACCAATTTGCATATAAAACCATATCCCCTGTTGTTCCGGCAGGAATGGTTTTCCACATCTTTCCGTCTTTATCAGACCAGCCCACAAATGTATATTTATCAAGAGTAGGTATGGGTAAGAGTTTTTCTACACCGTAAGTATATGTATCATCTGTCTGCGGTACCATATCACAAGCATATTGGATTGTGTATGTATTTTTCAGCGGAGGAATGGTCTCCTGTTTAACAAGAATTTCATTACATACAGAACAATGCTGTCCTTCAGTTTTACCCGGTGTGGTATTGGTAGGTTCAACCCGCGCGTCTATAACAATTGTATGACCGCTTGACTTTATAGTAATATCCTTGACATCAATAACTGTATTTCCGTTTTCGTCACTGAAATATTTATCGCACTTTGAGCAGTGCCAATATGCAATATTTCCGTCTTCCGTACATGTCGCAGCCTTATATTCGGTTGCTGTTAATTCATGCTCGCAGTCAGCTTCTTTCGGCTTGCCCGGTTTTAATTCAACATTGTATCCGTTAGGCAGCGTCTGACAGCCGTCTGCTACATAACGTCTGAGCATGATTATGTCTGTCGAATTGAATTTTCCGTCCGCATTGACATCACCGGCAAACTCATTTATAGTCTGCTCATATTTACCTGCTATGTGGCGTCTGAGCATAATAATGTCTGTTGAATTAATTTT
This sequence comes from uncultured Clostridia bacterium, assembly GCA_934792465.1. Lineage (GTDB taxonomy): Bacteria > Bacillota > Clostridia > RUG12999 > RUG12999 > CAKVOK01. Next base: position 28,861 of record CAKVOK010000005.1, read on the forward strand.
TCTGTCACTGTTTAAATCTCCGGGCAGATAATCAATGACCGTTATACAGCCGTTTACCAGTTCGGGATTTATTGCACTGAGGTTTCTGTCGACAATATCTCCGCTGTCATACGAAACATTTATCATACATTTTGTTCCTGCGGCAGTGTTTTCATCAACCGCAAACTTTAATGTAATAACGTTTCCGTCTTTAATGTCATCATCGTTTAAGTCCTGACCGTCCCATACAAAATTACAGGGTGATGAAAAATTACCCGGCTTTGTCATGGTTAATGCCGAAAAAGCGTCTCCCGATGATGCATTTAACAATGTAAGATTATCATCATAAGTGAATTTTAAGGTCGCACCCAAAATTCCGGGATTGTTTTTAATTGTAACCGAAATATTAACCGTTGAGCCTGCCGTTTCGGCAACGGACTGAACGGTAATTGTCGGATTTCCGTCAGCAAAAACAGAAATAGGTGCCAATACTGACAGAATCAATATTATTGACAACAGCAATGATATTGACTTTTTGATTTTCATAGCGTTACCTTCTTTCCGCAAAATATATTTATTGTCAGATTATGTATAAATACAACATTATTTATTAAACTTAATCGGATATTACCGTGATATATCCGTTTATTATCTCCGGAGATATGCTTTTTAAGTCTTTGTCAACGATGTCGTCATCAAAGTATTTTAATGTTATCTGGTATTTGCCGTTCGGAGCTGAATCAGACACTTTAAAATTCATAATAAGTATATCTCCGTCATGTACATCGCCCTCCTGAAGCTCAATGCCGTCCCAGAGGAATTTTCCGCCGTTTTCCGGCACTTTTGAAGGGGTCAGCTCAAGGATACCATCAAAAGCCGAGCCGTTTTCAACGCCCAGAAGATTAAGATTCACATCGTCAAAATAAGCAGATAATGTCATCCCCAAAATACCCGGATTGTTGCTTACTCTTACAACAACCTGAACCTCATCACCGGCTCTCACAAATACATCATCAACGGATATGGTTGCTGTTTTATTGCTGCCTTGACTATCCGAGCCGGAATCATTGTCGGTTGAGCCGCTGATTGATGCATCGCTCTTTTGCCCACTGTTTCCGCCTGACGGTACAGTTGTATCTGCAGCGGTATTCTCATGCTTTGTGTCCGTTTTACTGATACTCTCATTTGCAAATTGAACGCAAAAACGATGCAGTATAGCAGCTGCTTGTGAACGCTGTACAAAATCCTGCGGAGATAACATATCCTTTGATGTTCCCGTTATTATTTTGTTTGCAATTGCCCATTTGAAAGCGTCAACAGCATATTCGCTTACTGAATTTTTATCGGTATACGCATCTAAATCCGACAGAGCTGTCATATTATATTTTTTAAACGATGCATATCTGTAAACAATTGCCGCCAATTGCTCTCTGGTTGCGCTATCATTTGGTGCAAATTTGTCAGTATTGTATCCGCTGACAATGTTATTAGCCGCAGCCCATGCAACAGCGTTATAAAAGTAATCATTTGGGTTTACATCGGAAAACTCAGCCTTTGATTTTGTCGCTGAGCCTTCCAATCGCCAAAGTATGGTTACAATCATTGCACGTGTTGTTTGTGCCGAAGGTGAAAAAACACCGTTTTCGGTACCTTGCATTAACCCTTTTTCACTGACATATTCAACGTCACTGCAAAACCAATCATTTGGGTTTACATCGGAAAAAGCAATTTTGCCGCCGGCTTTTCCCGAAACGGAATTGCCTGCCGGATCTGCGCCGGCAGAAGATGAGATAATAAGCGCTGTGGATATACTGCAAATCACCAATATGATAGATACAATTATTATTTTCTTTATCTTCATGGCATACTTCCTTTCTTATTATATTTAAGCCGCTGTTTTCGACCTTTTTTCTAATGTTGTTCCACATAATTTCGATTATGTGGATAAATTAAATAATTAATATGTTGCTAAATGGACTTTTGAACGCAAATACAATACCGATTTTAAAATAGGTTTTCTAATCGGCAACTTTGTCATGCCCTATTTTGTGCGGATTGGAATATTTTTTTATAAATTTAGTTAAACTCATTGACTTTTATGTGCTAATGTGGTATAATTTAACTGGAGTATGTATAAGTTTATCCACATAATCGAAATTATGTGGCTTTTTTATTTAACACCGCAAAAGTCCGAGCTTTTGTATTTGCCTGCGGCAGATATCGCCCGTTTCTATGGTGTAAATACGGGTAGTTTCAACGCTGGAATGACCCAAAATATCCGCAAGTCTTACAATATCTTTTTGCAAACTGTAATACGTTCTTGCAAACAAATGACGAAAATTGTGCGGAAAAACCTTATCCTTTGACACTCCTGCGGCTTCGCAAAGATTTTTAAGCGTTTTCCAGATATAGCTTCTGTCAAGCGGTTTCCCGTTTCTGCTTACGAATACCGAACCGCCCTTAATACCTTGCTCCTTGATATATTCTTTCAGCATTCTGCAAAGCTCTTTCGGCAAAAATATTGTCCGCATTTTTCCCTTGCAGCTTATAACTGCTTGCCCTTTCTTTACGGCTTCACAAGTTACAAACTTAAGTTCCGATACCCTGATCCCGGTTGAACATATTGTTTGCATCAGCAAATACAGTCTTTCGTTCTTTTTGTTTTTTGCGGCTGTCAACAATCGTTCATATTCCGCTTTTGTCAGTTCTTTATCCTTATTTGAAAATATCTGCCTTTGAATTTTCAATGCCTTAATCCGTATATCGTGCCACCCTGTAAATTCAAAAAAGCTGTTAAGTGAAGATATTGCCGCATTTACACTTGCAGGAGCATATTTTTCGCATAATTCCTTTTTATATTCCAAAGCCAATATTTTCGTTACTTCCCTGCTTGTGAGCCATATCATAAAGAAAGTAACATCTCGGATATATTTATCTATTGTATTTTCGCTTTTTTCCTCCTCAATTAAATATGTTTTAAAGCTCAAAATCAGCTCATTTGTGATTTTTCTCATTCAAATCAACTTCCTTTCCTGTATGTATTTTACCGCTTATACGGATAATTTAACCGCCCGCCCACGATTAAAGTTTATTTCCTCATGGACTATATTTCCTTTTCTTTAATACATCTGACAAACACACATGAATTATATCATATGAAGTTTCTTTATTCAACGTGGCTGTATAAAAATGCCGATATAAGCGAGAACACCCAAATGCACAAAACGAATTAAAAACAGCGGTGTAGAAAAAATTAATTTTTTTAATCTTTCTTTAATCTTTCCGTGATATACTCTTCTCATATGCACAAAAAAACGGAGGGAGTATAATGCAAAAGCTCAAAAAACCAAACATTAAATTAAGTAAATTTAAGCCAAGCAAGAAAGTGATAATTATTATTCTTGTTCTTGCAATAATCGCAGCAGGATTAGGTACATATCTACATATTTCCAAATCCAAAAAATCCGCCGGCGGAATAAACAGCAGCGAGTTTACGGTTGCCCGTCAGGATATAAGCGAAACGATTTCCGGCACGGCAACAGTAGAGCCGAAAGACCAATATTCAATTACAGCGCTTGTTTCCGGCGATGTGGTTTCCGCCGATTTTGAAGTCGGCGATGTCGTTGAAAAAGGCGATGTGCTTTATCAAATCGACTCAAGCGATGTCAAAAAAAGCATCGAAAGCGCCGGTCTTTCTCTTGAAAAAGCACAAAATTCGTATAATGACGCCGTGAAAAATCTGGAAGATTTAAAAATAAAAAGCGGTATTTCCGGAGTTGTTAAAACAATTTACGTAAAAAAAGGGGATAATGTTTCAAACGGTGCAAAAATAGCCGATGTTTACGACGCTTCGTATATGGAGCTCGTACTTCCGTTCAACGAAAGCGACGCTCTCGCCATTTCAAACGGCGCAGCCGCAACCGTAACGGTTTACGGCAGCAGCGAAACCCTGACGGGAACAGTTACCCACATTGCCGGCGCAAGCTATGCAAAATCGGGAAATATGCTTGTTCGTGATATAACCATAAAGGTCGCAAACCCCGGCGTGCTGACAAATGAAGATACGGCGGTAGCTTCCGTGGGCGGCTATTCCTGCAACGACAGCGGAACGTTCAAATACATAGACGAGGGCACTGTTACGGCAAAAACAAACGGCACTGTTTCCGTTCTCAACGTCAAGGAGGGCGACAAGGTTTCCAAAAACTCGGTTATCGCAACGCTTACGAGCGACAGCCTTGAAAGCAGCATAACATCAAGCAGCATATCGCTGAAAGAATCGCAGATAAACAAATCAAAAAGCGAGGATCAGCTCGACGATTACACAATAACCGCTCCTATTTCCGGAACAGTTGTTGCAAAAAACATAAAAGCCGGAGATAAGCTCGACAATTCAAAATCGCAGTCAACAAGCTCCGATATGGCAGTCATATTCGATATGTCGAGTCTGCAATTCGACATGAGTGTCGATGAGCTTGACATCAACAAAGTTGCCGTTGGACAGACCGTTAAAATAACGGCAGACGCAATAAGCGACAAAGAATACAGCGGTACAATAGAAAAAATCAATATAAACGGTACAACCACAAACGGTGTTACATCATACCCCGTTACGGTTACGATAACCGACTTTGACGATGAACTTATTCCCGGCATGAACATTAATGCGGAAATTGTAATAAGCAGTGCGGAAAACGTACTTGTAGTACCGAAAACCGCAGTAGCAAGGAACAACATCGTTTACGTAAAGGGTGATAAAACCGAGGAAAACGACCGTGCGCCGGAGGGCTACAAGAGCGTTAACGTAGAAACCGGCGTAAATGATGATAACTATATAGAAATAAAATCCGGCCTTAAAGAGGGCGACAAGGTATACATAACAGCTTCGGGCAATACCCGCAGCAACGAATTCGGCGGTATGCCCGGTGGCGGCGGAATGCCGGGAGGCGGAGGTATGCCCGGCGGAGGCGGAGGTATGCCCGGTGGCGGAGGCGGCGGTATGCCGGGAGGCAGATAATCATGGTTCCATTAATAGAATTTAAAGATATTTACAAAATATATTCAATCGGCGGCACGGAAATTCACGCCGCCGACGGAGTATCGTTTAAGATATACCGCGGCGAATTTGTCGCCATTGTCGGGCAGTCCGGAAGCGGAAAATCCACCTGTATGAACATAATCGGCTGTCTTGATGTGCCGACGAAGGGAGAATATTTTCTCGACGGCGAGGACGTAAGCCACAAAAGCGAGGACGAACTCGCAAAAATACGCAACAAAATGCTCGGATTTATCTTTCAGCAATACAATCTGCTGCCGAAGCTTTCTGTCCTCGAAAACGTCAAGCTGCCGCTCCTATACGCAAACATAAAGGAAAGCGAACAGAACGAACGTGCCATAGAAGCACTGAAACGTGTCGGGCTTGAGGACAAAACAAAGCACAAGCCGTCGCAGCTTTCAGGCGGTCAGCAGCAGCGTGTATCCATAGCCAGAGCGCTTGCCGGCGACCCGTCCATAATCTTAGCGGACGAACCCACAGGTGCGCTCGATTCCAAAACCGGTCATGAGGTTATGGAATTTTTGCAGGAGCTTAACAGCCAGGGAAACACAATCGTGCTGATAACGCACGACAACACAATCGCCGCACAGGCGAAACGAATACTCAGAATCCAAGACGGAAAAATTGTTTTTGACGGTCTTCCTCAGGATGATGAAATGATCAAAAAAGTAATTTAAGGGGGAAATCGAATATGAAACTAAGCAAATGTTTTAAGCTTGCCGTCGGCAGCATTGTTTCCAACAAAATGCGTTCGTTTCTCACCATGCTCGGAATTATCATAGGTATTGCCGCCGTAATTGCACTTGTCAGCGTCATGAATGGCGTAACCGGTCAGGTAACCGAAACATTTTCAAAAATGGGTACTACGAAAATAAACGTATCCGTTCAGAACAGAGGTCTGTCCAGAGTTGTAACTCCCGATGATATATACGAATTTGCACAGGACAACGAATTGATAGACGGCGTAAGCCCGAACGTTACCGTTCCGGCAAGCGTAAAGGGAAGCTCTTCTTCGGACTCGCTTTCTTCAAAAGTTACCGGAGTAAGCGAGCAGTATGCCGAAAAGAACAAATACGAGCTTAAAGAAGGCACTTTTTTCAGCTATGTTGACGTACTTAATCTGCAAAAGGTATGCACAATAGGCACATACGTTGCCAACGAGATTTTCGGCAATGAACCGGCAACGGGAAAAACGCTGAAAATAAACGGCTATGCCTTTAAAGTCACGGGAGTTATAGTGGAACAGGCGGATTCGACCGAGGGTTCGACGGACGACTGCGTATATATACCCTACACCTCCGCAACAAGACTTTCGAGAAGTACGCTTGTCAGCAGCTACACAATGTGGGCAAAGGACGACGACAGTGTTGATGCCGCAATTACAAGCATAAAAACATACCTTAACATATTTATAGGCGACAGCGACTATTACAGCGTTGTCGGAATGCAGGAAATTCTCGATGATGTATCAAGCGTTACGGAAACGCTGAAAATGGCGCTTGTTCTCATTGCCGGAATATCACTTCTTGTCGGCGGTATCGGAATTATGAACATAATGCTTGTTTCCGTTACGGAACGCACAAAGGAAATAGGCATACGAAAATCACTCGGTGCAAATCCGCACGATATTATGAAGCAATTCGTAATAGAAGCCGCTACAATAAGCTGCCTCGGCGGTCTTATAGGAATAGTACTCGGCTCGCTCATATCTACGGTAGTCGGTATGTTCATGGGCACAAGTGTTACTACTTCCGTTACGGCTGTTGCGGTATCGTTCGCCGTATCGGCAGGAATCGGCATAGGCTTCGGCTATCTGCCGGCGAAAAAAGCGTCTGCGCTTAATCCGATAGACGCACTGAGGTTTGAATAAAGGTGGAGGAAAACAATGAAAAAAATATTAACTGTATTACTTATATTTATAATGTGCGTCTGTGCAATTCCGTGCAGCGCTTCGCAAAGCGAAATAACGCTGCTTTCGCAGCTCAGCATCATGGTGGGCGATCCGGACGGCAATTTCAGAAGTGATGACTATATTTCAAGAGCCGAATTTATGAAAGCCGCAATCGCCGCTTCAAGCTACAAAAACTCGGTCGCTTCGAGCCTAAGCATATCGCCTTTTAAGGACGTTACGGCTTCGTACTGGGCAGCACCGTATATAAAGCTGGCAACGCAGAACGGACTCTGCAAGGGATATATGGACGCAACGTTCCGCCCGGACAATCCGATATGCTATGAAGAAGCAATAACCGTCCTACTCAAAATTCTCGGATATACGGACGACGATTTCGGGCTTTCCTGGCCATACGGTCAGATAGGGCTTGCGGAAAGCCTGAAAATAACGGAGAATGTAAATTCTTATGCCGGTGCATACGTTACAAGAGGTCAGGTTGCAACCTTGATTTACAATACGCTTGACACAAAGATGAAAAATTCTCAAAGCAAGCTTATTTCCGTATTCGACTGTGAAACGATAGAAAATGCGGTAATCGTTGCGACGAACAACGAGGACAGCTCTCTCGGCGCAGGGAAAGTATATACAACGGCGGGAACGTACAAATTCAGTTCGGATTTTGATTATTCCTATGTGGGAAAACGAGGCGACCTGACGGTTAAAAACGGCGAAGATTTCGTTTCGTTCACACCGAACGACCAGCAGATTGACACTTACAGCGTAACAGACGTTATCGGTTCGGATTTGCTACTCAACGGCACTGCGCTTAATATAAACGAAAATCTCACGGTTTATTACAAATCGCAGGCAACGACATACAAAAACGTAATTTCCTCCGCTTCCAAGGGAGATACGTTTACGGTATACAAAAACTCGGCAGGCATAACGGATTACGCCGTTCTGAAAGCTTCTGCCGCCGATATTAACGTAAGCGTGCTTGACAAGTACATTATCTATTCGCAGCTCGACAATGCGATTATCGGCTATTCAAACGGCATCTTCACGCAGATTGATTTGCCTGCTGCAACAACGGCATACAAGGACAATGCAAAAACAACGTATTCGCAGATAAAATCCTCTCTTTCCATGGGTGACATTATCTACGTAAAGAAGAATGAAAGCGGAAACATAGATTATATAAGCTATGAACAGGGCAATATAACAGGACCCGTTACGCTCGCCGGCAAGAGCAGCCTTGCGCAGTTCGGCAACGCAACGAAGATAATGCGCAACGGAAACGAAGTTACCGAAAACGAGATTGCCGCAAATGATATTGCATACTACATTGCGGACATAGGAATCGTACTTGTGTATTCAAACAAGATTACGGGAGTATATGAAAAGGCTTCTCCGAACAAGGATACGCCAACAACAATTACGGTATCCGGAAAAGAATACAATATTGAAAGTGCTGCGGCATTCAACAAGCTTTCTTCGGGCGGCAGCGCAAACTACGGCGATACGATAACGCTGCTTTTAGGCAAAACAAATGAGGTTGCCGATGTAATAACAAGCAATTCTTCAAGTACCGTCATATACGGATATATGGTTGAAACGGGTACAAAGGAATACACAAAAAGCGATTTGAGTAAATATTCCGGCACGTATGCGAAAATAATCACTTCCGACGGAACGGAATACGAATATATCACGGATAAAAACTACAAAGAAATCAAAAATTCCATAGTAAAAGCAACGCTTAAAAACGGAGTTGCAACAATTGCGGCACTTACAAAAGGCGGTTATTCCGGCGGAAAATACAGCGTTGCCGAGAGGACGCTCGGCAGCAACAAGCTTGCGGACGACGTTAATATACTCGATGTACTGACAACGGACAACACACGCACAGGCGCATATGCAACAGTATTTGAGAGCCGTATAGACGGCGTAAATATAAATGCCGGCAATATAATCTACATGGGCAAGGATTCAAACGGCAAAGTTACCGATTTGATACTTAACAACGTGACGGGCGACTCCTACAGCTACGGAGTTATCGTTAAGGCAGACAAAAACAAGTACACATACATTGTTGACGGCAGCGAAAAAAGCTTTTCTTCCTCTACGACATTCCCTGTTTATTCCGGTCAGGCGGCTATGTTCGGACTTTCCGGAAACAGCGTAGAAGAGATGAAATCTCTTACAAAAATAGAAGCCTCTCTCGTTGACGTTACGGATACTGCGGTTTCCACGGCAAACAGCACATATATGCTGAGCGACAGAGTTGCGGTATACCGCAAAACGAACAGCGTATATACTCTTATTCCGCTGTCCGATATAAAAGATTCGGACTACACGCTTACAGGCTATTATGACAAATCCGAGGGCGGCGGCGGACGTGTAAGAATTATAATTGCACAATAAAAAATCAAGAGAAGGGTGATGTACTTTTAATTAAGCAAGGTACGGACAAATTCGTTTTCACAAAATTATCCGTACCTTGTTCTTAATTTATTTTTCGGTTTTCCTACCGTTTATTGTAACCTCCGATTCATACCCTGCCGTATCGGATTTTGTTACCTCTGTGATTTTTCCCCTTACGGCATTGTTTGTAACTATCAATTTAACGATTCTGCCGTCTTTGGTTCTCGCCGCAGAAATAACATCATATGCCTTTATGTCGTCAAAGCTTGCCAATACACCGTCTTTGTAAATCTTTATATTGTCATCCGATGCGTCTATATTTCTTGTTGCGGAATGTAAATCATATATCATTTTGTCTATGCCCTTTGAATAAACAACGCATTCGTCATAGTTTATAACCGAAAGCACATTATATATGCCGTCGCCGTCATTATCAATCAACGTTACGCTTCCGTTTTTGCAAGGGATTTTCCAGTTTGAATAATCACTTACCGCCACACCGTTGTACAAAACATACACACCGTTCGGGAAAGTTTCCTTTTTCTTTTTATCACCCTCGCTGTATGTAAGTTCGCCCATAGTAAGCTTTGTAATATTTTCGGAACTTACCTTTAAAACTTCACCGTCGCCGGTATTTTGCCGCATAAACAAAAGTTCTTTGTCATCGCTTACCTTTTCATCCATGTAATACCATGCTTCCAGGTTCATACCGAGCATTTCAAAAGTATTCACATTTTTGCTTATAAGCTCCGTATTTCCTATTTCCACTCTTTGGGAATTAAATGTGTCATTTGGAAATGTCAATAAATGTGCAGTCGAATTTATTGACATTTCCAAAACTGAGTATATGAAACAATCTTATCATTGTTTCAAAACCATAATTTATTTTTGCCTAAAAATAATAATTTCCGCTTTGTCCTGCTCTGTTTCCACCTCCAATCCCGTATCTTTATCAAATTACGTATATCTTTTTTCAAAATATAACAGTATCCTGAATTGATAAATTTCCGTTCTGTAAATTAATCATTATACATATCTCCTCGTTTTACGGTTTAATTTTTTGTTCTTTCTTATCTCTGCACGGCATTATATCCGATAAATTATCCCAGAGATACCACTCAACAGTGTTGCCCGGCTGTGCTTCAATCGTTTCGGAAAAAATTACTTTTACGGTGTTTTTCCCCAAAACATGAGTATCTTCGTGAACCGATATTATATTTTTCAATTTATCGTCAGTAACCGTAAAGATATTTTCCTTTGCTTTGTATTCATAACTTGAATCCATTGTATTTACAAGCTTTTTCTCCATTGTAACAAACTTTAGTGCCGATATCGTCACATCCTTATCAATCCATATATTGTATATTTCATAATTTCGCCACCACACCGTATCATTAAATCTTATAAATAAATCTGTTGCATTGTCCCAGCCGCTTAACAAATCAAGCGGTATTCTGACCGTAGTTCTGCCCTGACCGTAATTTACGGTAGTTATACTATCAGCTCCAATCAATCCGACAGATAAATCATATACGGATGTATTCATGTTTTTCAGTTCAATGTTTAAAAATGCGTCTTTGCTCGTTTTGTCCGTAATACCCAACTCGCTTAGGCTAAATGACAATCCTTGTTTTCCGCATGCCGTAAAATAGATTATGTTTGATACTGTCGCATACGGTCCCTGTGATGCATTTTCCGGATATTTTTTATAATCGCAATATAAATTCCCGTTTCTGAAAATATCCTTTAGATTTTCCGTGATTACGGTATCCGGTACGTCCGGGGTATCCTTTTGAACAATTGTTTCCGTTTCCCTGACCTCGCCTGCAAAAAGCTCGCCTATTGATATGCTGTATATATCAATTTGCCGCCACCATTCGGACTCATCAAACCTTATGAAAATCTTGTCTGTATCGTCCCAGCTGAAATCTTCGTGTATAACCAAAGATGATAACGGAATAAGAATTGTCTGCTCGCCGTTCTCATATTTCACCGTAAAACTGTCGGTCTTTGTTCCGTCTGTTCTGCCGAATGTAATCAGATAATCATTAACTTTTTTCGCCTGCAATTTCAATTTTAAATATCTTTTTCTGAAATTTTCATCGGTTATTCCAAGTTCGTTTGTATTAAACAAAAGTCCCTGTTTCCCCAAAGTGGTAATCAAAATCTTGTCCGTAACATTTATGTATGGACCGCTTCCCGCATTTGGCGGGTATTTTTCGTATTGACAATTAAATCTTCCGTTTTCAAAAATACTGCATATGTCGTAAAGCTTACGTTCCTTCGTCAGTCTGTTGTATATTTCGGCATCTGCCGGTGCGACCGCAAGATATTGTATATACATCTCCGGTGCTGTGCCGGACGCAACCGTAAACCCCAAGCCGAAAGAATCCGATATTGATTCATCAATCGGTATTTTTATTGTTTGCCATTCTGTTGTATTTTTAATATGTTCCGATATATCGCATACCGAAACAACTCCGCCCGTAAATTTCGACTCTGTTTTAACAAGAGAAAGCTTAGTATTTATCACGCTTAATTTTATTTTCGCAATAATATTGCTTCCTGCCGTTATTCCGCTGAAAAGCTTATTTTTATTATGACCGAATTTCACCGCCTTGCCCGCTTCTCCGAAATCGACCTTAATACACTTTTCTCCGTCTAATACATAATCCTTCGTTACTTTCGCATAGTTGCTTACACTTGTATCCGCCACAAATACAACACCCTGTGCATACGCCCCGTCGTTAATTATATTAACGGCCTTTTCATCGTTGCAATAATAATCTCCGATTATCTCAATGCCTGTACCTATATACATATTATTGATATATAATTTTTTATTTTTCTCCGTAAAGCCGATTGCACATATCTCCGCATCATCGCTTATACCCAATTCGGAAAACGGTATATTGACAACACCGTCTATTATTTCAGCCTTCAGATAATGCGTATCGTATTTATTGCGTATATATAAATAAACATAGTTTTCTTCTGTTCCGACATTGAATTTCAGATACATATTTCCGATTGCCGTGCCGGAAATTCTATATCCGTCAAATCTAAATTCCATCGGATATTGTTCCGAGGTATATACACCGTTTTCCGTTTTGCCGAATTTATATAATTCGGATACGTTTCCCGGCAGTCCGCCGTCTTTATTGATAACGGTAAATCCGCCTGCCGGAGTGCAGTCCGTATAATATGGGCTCTCATCTGCATTTACTGCCTTGTATTCTTTTGTATTATAGTCAAATTCAGCTGTTTCTCCGCCCGATACAAGCGTATATGTCCCATTCTCCAAGTCCGGTTCGGTTTTTCCGAAGTATATACCGTTGTTGCTTTCCAAATAAACTTTCCGAATGTGGTTTCCGTCCAAATCGTATATATCAGCTTCACTCATTCCGCTTCCGTAACCGAATATTCTCAATTCGTTTCCCGATATGTCCGTAAACAGCGTTTTCCCTGATTTTTTCTGTATTTCATAATACAGCGTTTTGTATTTTCCGTTCGGCTTAAACGTATATCCGCCGCTTGTTCTCATCGTTTCGACGGCTTGCGCTTTTCTTCCGGAAGAATCAAGTGCAAACACAGCAATATCGGAGTTGGTTTTAATTGTAACGCTTGCGTTTACCGCTTCTGTAAGTATCGGCGCATTTCCCTTTGTCAGCATATGACCCGAATTGTTTTCATCAAAAGTCATTCCGGTATTCTTTTCCCTTGCTGCTGCGGTAAGAAGCATATGTCCCGACTCCGATAATTTTTTATCGTCAAGAGATACAAGAGTTATTGTGGAAATATCATTATTGATACTGATAGTCATTGCGTCCGATTCATAGGATACATTTTTCGTATTGCCGGTTACAAGATTGGATTTGTCCGTTGTAACTTTTATCAGCGAATTATCGCGTTCCCATACTATCTGGTCGTTTATAACCGTTTCCTTGTTTTTGATTTTTTTCTTAAGGATTGTATCCGCAGCGTTAAATTCCGATTTATCATACGAATCGTACTCATCTTTATCCATAAGTACATATCGGGCTTTTGCATAGTCCGTAAACAATCCGTATTGTATCTTGCTTGTTTCCGGCCACTCTGCATATGTTTTTGTAATAATGTTGTCACGGATCGCCGGTATTTCAAGCGACATGCCAGCTTCTTTTACGTCCTTCCTGTGATAAATCATTGCCGACGACGGCTGAACAGCCGTTCTTGCCGGTGAATTATATGTTTGAAATGCATCGTATAAGTAATTTACTGTTTGTCCGTCGGCACGCATACAGTAATTAAGCGGATACCAGTTCTGAAAGCTTGCTATAACAGCCATCATAGGCTCTGTTTCGGCGCCGTATTCGTTCGGTATGCACTCCTGATATTCACTTATGACATATGGCTTTTGCGTTCTGTAATATCCCGCTCTCCAAAACATATTTACTCCGTAACCGGCAGACGAGCCCATTCCCTGAAATGTTGAACCGTTGTCAAACCAGTTCGTAGGGTGCGAATTATACGAATGATTATCAACGTAATCGGTAAATTCGTCGCACGCCGCCATTGTTACCGCATTCTGTGCCCCCAAGCCAAGCGTTGTGCCTGTAACAAGACATTTTACGCCCAATGTATTTTTGAGATAATCAACCATTGTTTTATACATTTCGCCTTGCAGATAATATACAAATCTGTCCATATCCTTTTTTGCTTCGTCCGTATAATCCGTACTTTTCGCATATTTATAATCAAAGACAACGCTGCCGCCGTCAAGATTCCCGTTTACAGGCTGCCCCCATGCGGCAGATAAATTCGCATGCGCAGTATATTTATTTTTAAGCCAGCCGTTAAATTTATCGTTTAATATATTGGCATAGTATTCTTTTTTATAAGCTTCCTCGTTTCTGTATGCTCCTTCTGTAAGTTCGGTTATTCCGTTTTCATTGTTTATAGCCATAAACACTATTGCGGGATCGTCCTTCAGTGCGATTCCCGTATATGGATTTATTTCCGTCAAAAGCTGCTTGGCATAAAGCTTTTGCAAGTCTATCATTTGTTCCGAAAAATTCGATTCCGCACACATCATTGCGCCTCCGGTATCTTCTATTCCGTCCATCGGCAAAATCATTCTGTATGCCATTAAATCCATATAAATATATACGCCCTTTTCCTTTAGCTTTGAAATAAAATAAAATAATCTGTCCAGCTGTTCGCCGTCAAGCCGCTTCGTTGTATCCGTACCGTATTTTTCGCCGAATATGTTGTTTCCCTTACCGCTCGGGTTTATATCGAGCGCATGAAGTCTTACAAGATTATATCCGCTTCTTGCGATACGCATTGCAAGCTCATCCAGTCTGTCGTAATCGTCGAATACAGAATCCACTCCGACATTCGTACCCCAAAAACGTGCGGAGGTGCCGTCTTCAAATATTATATACTCTCCCTGTGCACGGACAAAGCCATGCTTGCCGGCAGGTGCGTCAAGTATACCGGAAACGTCTATCGCCGTCCCGATTGCCTTTTCTTCATCGGGCATATTCCATGTAAACCATTCAGCGGTATCCGCTTCCGCAGCGAATACGCTTGCCGATATTGAAAGAAGTATACATATAATCAACACAAAACTCAATTTTTTCATAAGTTCCTCCTATACAACGGCGGAAGCGAAATATTGTTCCGCTTCCGCCTCTTTTTTCTTACTCCGCTATGTACATATCGTCCGTAACACCCGCAACCGGTGCATAATCTTTATCCCACTGATAGAAATATATATTTGCGAAATTCTCAATTTTCATCAAATCAAGAGCGTTTGTTTTCAATGATGCCACTGAGTTTGCCTGTACAACGGAATCATTACATTCAACCGTAACTGCGTCTATAAGCTTATCCGTTTCGAGGTCTTTTGCCGCAATTATATTTATGTTCCCGTTTTTGTAGTTGTACGCACTGTTCATCGTGTTTTGAACGGCAATTTCCGCATATGCGGATGTACCCTCAATTTTAAGCTCCGCACCGGATTCCGTTACGCCGCCCTCGACAAATTCGCAGATTTTCACATTTTCATAATCGGAGAATTTATACATATTGATTGTTTTTTCAATTACAATGGCAATGCATTTTGTATCGTTCCACGAAATTTCCGGATTGTTTGTAATGCTCTCGAGCGGAACGATTATTTTGTTCGGTTTATATGGTGTAGGATCATACATTATCGATCTGCTTTCACACTCGCCATCCTGCATTCCGAAGCCTTTA
Organism: uncultured Clostridia bacterium; assembly: GCA_934792465.1. Taxonomy (GTDB): domain Bacteria; phylum Bacillota; class Clostridia; order RUG12999; family RUG12999; genus CAKVOK01. The sequence continues at coordinate 44,451 of CAKVOK010000005.1, forward strand.
TCTCTGTATACCAAAAGTCTGTCCGCATCGTTATCCTGGTTTGTTACATAAAAACTTAAGTATTTATTTTTATAATTGTCATCCGTTATGCCGCAGCCGGAAATATCAAAGCTTATACCTCTGTATGCGTTTCCCATATACTGCAAAACTTTTTCGTTCCAATGCGAATAATTGTTGTAGTCATCTGACCCTCTTATCCAAAGCCACGCATTCGAAGCTTCATTCGGATAAATGGCACAACCTTTCCCCAATTCCACATCTCCGTTATAATTTTTACCGTTTACAAAGAGAGGTATTTCCTTAATACATTTTTCCTTTTTGAGAGCATTTGTCTTTACCGATGTTTTCGGAACAAGCTTAAATTCATTCACATAAATTTTCGGCAAATAGCTTCCGTTTGCGCCTGTCAGTGCGTCCTTTACACCGCTAATCTTGAAGCCCAAGCCGTATTTATCGGATATATCCGTTGCTACAAGCTCATCGAGAGGTATTTCAAGCGTCTGCCAATCCGATGTAACCTCAAATTTTGAACCTATTGCTACGGTTCCAGCAGCACCGCCCCAATCCCAAAAGTCGTGTGATACCGCAAAACTAAGCGGATACGGATGAGCTTCTTCAAATTTCACCGTGCATACAAGATTGTAATCTGCCGTTGATGTAACATTGGCAAACGGTTTTTCCGAAGGCGAACCGAATACCATAAATCTGCCGGTTGTCGGAAATTCAAAATACACACCGGCTTTTCCGTCCGATACAACGCCCGGCACAGCATAGTTTGAGCTGCTCACCGAGCATTTCATGCCGTTTGCATAGACGCCGTCCTTTACCAAAGCGATTGTTCCCGCCTCGTCATAGCTGTAGTCGCCGACCGTTTCATAGCTTTGAGATATAACCAAGTTTTTAATATACACATCAGCAGCCTCAGCACCGTTCTTTATCTGCATATATATTCCGTTCTGCCACTTCCAGTCGTATGTACCCTGGCTTATTCCCACTGTTTTTCTGAATGCCGAAAGAGGAATATTTACACTTTTGAACGTTCCCTCATCTTTTGCATAATCCGATATTGCAACCGAGTTTATAATGTTGCCGGCATTGGCGTCGTCATAAGAAAATGCAAAACTAACATCATTGCTTTGAGAATACATATCAAAGCTTACCGATGTATACGGAACCATGCTTTCCGCAACCTGAGCAAGGCTGCTGTAAAGCGCCGCTATACCGCCCGCTCCCATGCCGAGCTTTAATGCTGTTTCCTCCGTACCCGGAACACTTTGAGCAGGTTCAACCGACACATCTGTCGGACTTGCATAGTGCTTTCCGATAGATGTACATCCATACCCTTTTTCTCCCGTTTCGGTTATATACGTTGTTATCCCAACAGATACCGTATTTGCCGAAACACCCTGCAATACGCTTACCGTCAGTATTGCCGCCAGTAAAATGATTTTGCCAAGTCTTGTTTTGATTTTCATTGTTTTACCTCCTTTATATTTGTGGCTTTCGCCATAGTAAACCTTTTAATCTTTAAGCAGCGGATTTTTTATAAATCCAAGCTTTCCGCTGCGATTTACGGCAGCGCAAATCCCCTCGGAGCAACCCATAAACAGATAGCAATTTTTCTCGTCATCCGTATACGAATAATAATCGTCCGTTGAAGGGATAACGCACTCTGCTTTTTTGTTGCGCAAAAACGGAAGAATTTTTCCGTGCCGCAGATTAGGATATGTAACTGCCGCCAGACCCTCATGAAATTCATAATTTCCGGCGCTGCCGCCTATACGTTCACCGTTTAAATCCAAATAAAACGAGCTGCCGCTGTAATCCGGGTTTTCCATTCCGTGAGTACGCACATGAGTCACACCTCCGGTATATGAAGATATTTCGGAATACTTGAAAAACGGCACAATTACGTTTCCGTCACGGTCTATAATACCTCCGAAATCACGGTAATATACTGCCGCACGCTCATCGTTGAAATCAAGCACCTGTTCATATTTCATAGGTATTACAATCTCACCGCTGCGGTCGATATATCCGTATCTGCCTTTCTCGCCGACTCTGGCTCTTCCTTCATGGAACTCGGCACTCCATGCAAATTTAAAATCGATCACCGTTTCTCCGTTACGGTCGATATATCCGTATTTACCGCCTTTTTTCACAGATGCCGCACCCTCCGTAAAATTGTAGGCATGCTCATATTCAAACGGCAGTGCCACGTTTCCGCTTGTGTCAAGATAGCCGTACTTGCCGTCTTTCTTAACCCATACGAGATTTTCGCTGAATTCTCCTCCGTCATCATATACGGCAGGTATTATTTCACGTCCCTGTCTGTCAATATATCCGAACTTGCCGTTTTGCTTCACCTTCGCCATGCCGTTTGAAAAATCGTATGCGTCATCATATTTGAAGCCTATCACGGTATTTCCTTTTATATCAATATAGCCGTACTTGCCGTTTTGTTTGACTGCTGCCCTTCCGGAACAAAACTTCGTATTTCTTACAAGTCCGTCGTATTTTGGATTGATATACCACTCCCAGCCTGTATATCCGTCGCCGCCTTTCAGGTAATCATCAATATTTTTCATAGTTCGCACCGATATAAGCAGCGCTTCTTTTCTCGTTATGGGCAGCAGCGGCGAAACGGCATATTCGCCCGTGCCGTTAATTATTCCGCAGTAATATGCAAAATCCATATAGTTTTTTGCCCAATACGAAATCTGCCAATCGTCTATAAAGCTGTACTCCGCATGCAGATACGGGTCGTATTCGGGATTGAGCTTTAAAATCATACGCATCAGTATTGTAACGGCTTCCTGCCTTGTTAATATGCCGTCCGGCACGAAAAGTGTATCCGATTCGCCCTTTATTATTCCCAGCAAATATGCCTTTTTTACATATTTACTGTCCGTATCTGTAAACCTGTACTCTTTTTCCTGTTCATCTTCCTTTTGTTCTTCATTCTTCTTTTCTTCGGTTTTTGTATTTTCTCCGGCGGTTTCTTCGTTTTTCGCTGCCTCCTCGGACTCTTCGCCGTCCGTATTCATTTTGTCATACAAACGGCATATAACCTCCGCATACTCTTCTCTCGTTATATTTCCGGCATACTTTCCGCCAAAGCTTTCCGGTACAAGTCCGCTTGCTTCCGCTTCCGAAATTTCGTCATTCTCCGCCGCAAGGCAGCCGAAAGGGAGAATAAACAACATCAAAAATATTAATAAACGTTTCATATTTACTCTCCTTTTACAACTTCATAATAAGCGGTTTTATATTCCGGCCCCACATGGATTTTCTTATATCCCTCATCCGTTACGGTAACCGGCAGCTCGCTTTCTCTCGCTCCGGAAGAGTTTAAAGAATATACCTTAATATTTTCGCTGATTTTCAGGGTAATATCTCCGGTAATCGCTTCAAGAATCTGCGGTCCCGTACCGCCCTCAAGGATTGCTGACGCCGTATCGTCATCAAGGCGTTCTCCCTTGTTGCGGCTTCTTCCCACAAGTGCGATTAAATACCTGTCGGTATTTTCAAACGTTTCTTTCGTGCACGAAGTAATGCCTATTGTCGCAGACTGGTTCTCCAATTCAAAAATACAGTTTTTCATATCAATCGTAAGACCGCCGACAAATCCGCACGCCGCATTGGTGTATTCGGATGTGAATCTGAAAAGTCCCGTATCCTGATTCCAGTTTATCTGCTCGGACTGTATGTCATTCGTCCTGAATTTTTTATACATATTATCAAGAGCTATATGATTCACGCCGGATACATCGTCGCCGAGGTCCGGGTATCTTATTTCGCTCTGTCCGTATGGCCACAGATTCCACGGCGTAACGTGCCAGTTGTAAAACGTCGCTCTGTCCACCGGCTCTTCATACGTATCTTTTCTCAGAAGTTCGTCCTTATACTGCACCTGAATAAATACGTCCTCCGATTTTTCAATATTATCCCTATGGTATATCATTGCGGCAAAAGGCGAAACGCTCGTTGTCATTGCATTGGGCCATGTCTGGAAACCGTCGCCGATAATCTCCGCCGAATTTTTCTCCGGCATAGGATAATTAAGAAGAAGATAATTTATCGGATGTATATCATACATTCTTGCGCGCACGGCAAGCATAAGCCAATGCTCCGGTGCATGATGCGACGGAGGGCAAGCCTGCCATTCCGTTACAAAAAACGGAATATTTGCCGGGCGATTTACCATAGCATGCTGGAAAAGCTCCTGACCGCTTCTGACAGTAGGACTTATCCACGGCGTGATTTTTGCAACGCCGAGACCGGTAGGATGCGATTTGTACAAATTTTGTGCACAAACCTCCGACACTTCTCTTGCCGCCATGAGCATACCGGGAACAGTTCCCCAGGTCTGACCTATCGACGAGCCTGATATAAGGCTTTTCGCCTTAATGACATTTCTAATATGATTGTGCGTTACCTTATAAAAATTCACCTGTGTTTCATAGAGAAAAGCATATGCATCGTCATATCTTGCCTCGCTGTAATTCCTTTTATCAAAATCTTCGGTAAAGAGCACCGTCCCGTCGGCAAAATCCTCCTCTTTCCCGAGACCGTTTCTGCCTTCCTCTTTCCATGCCTTTTCCAGCTCCGCCCGATTCAGATATTTACCTTTCAAATATCTGTTAAACTGTCCTTGCAGTTCCGCAAGATAATATCTCGGAATCTTAAAGCCTGTTTGCCCGAGTCCCATAATACCGGACTCGTTTGAAACACCGATTGCGACAACTGCCGGGTCGTCTTTCAGCGCAAGTCCCGTATACGGATTTACAGGCGTTAAATAATTCGTTGCAAATTCGTTTTGCAGTTCAATCAGATAATCGTCGAACATTCCGACTCCCTTAAAGCCGCTGCTCGGAAACTGATTACCGAACGGAATCTCATCATCCTTATAGAGTGACGGCCTGTAGCACGTCAAATCTATATATAAATATACGCCTTTTTTCTTTAATTCGGACACAAGAAAGAATACTTTATCAAGCTGCTTTTCGTCAAGCTTTCTCGTTGTTCCGCTATGCTCTTCGCCGAAAATATTTCCTGACGTAAACAAATCTATTGCATGAATACGCACAATATTATAGCCGCATCTTGCAATACGCGCCGCAACCGTCGGTGCGTCATTATAAATTGTTTCGCCCAGCGTAAAATATATACCCACATTTGTTCCCCAAAACCTTGCCGGAGTACCGTCCTCAAAGACAAGCTTGTTGCCGTCCGCCTTTACAAATCCGTGTTTCCCCGCCGGTGCATCAAGATTGAACGAAGCGTCTATTGCCGTTCCGAAAGCGGCTTCATCGTCCGGGGTATCCCATTCAAACCAATTTGTCGTGTCGGGATTTCCCATTGTAAACCCGTCCTCTTCGGCATAAGCGGAAATCATCGAAAGTGTCATTATAAATATTGCCAGAAAACATATAAATTTTTTCATAATCATCTCCCGCTTTCCGCCCGTCTTGTCAACGGTATCATATTTTCATAATCCGAAACAACATACGCTACCGCTTTATCTGCTCCCGATGTCTGTACGGTTCCCGTCATAAATTCGGTCTTGCCGTTTGCCTCCGCTTCTACCGTTTTCGCCCTCATCTCCGTCATATATCCGTCCTTGTAGACGGCAAATATAATCACGGCGGTTCTGTTTTCGGACATATGATTTTCAAGCACTATTTTCCCTGCCGCTTCAGAACCTATCTTTCCCGTTTCATTTCCGTTTTCATCACATACCGACACGGTAACGTCGCAGCGCAAAACTCCGCTGTAGCCGAGCGTTATATCTCCGTATCTGATATCTATGGCTGCATCAGGATTATCTTTAAAGACATTATCGCTTTTAAGCGAGGCTATATGTATTGCGCTTGCCTTATCCCAGTCGGCTTCACCCAGAACATTTCCGTCTGCATCGGCAATCATATTATATGCTTCAAGATTCAGCGTAACCGTTACGGTCTGCCATTCTGTTGTTTCGCTGACATATTCGCCGATATTTATATATGCGTTTCCGTCCTTGTTGCAATATTTTCTGATTTTGTCTTTATTATTGTGATAACCGAGCGAAAGTCCGTTTTCATCATCTATATAAGAAAATGCCACAGATATGTTTTTGTTTTCGGTACTGTCAAGCTTAAGTCTGAATGTAAGGGTTAAATTATCCAGTTCCTGAACGGCTATGCCGATAAGTTTTGGCTTGCCGTCATCATTCTTGCATTTATTCACGGCTTCTACGGTTCCGTACTCTTTCTGCCCCTTTGCCGCACTTGTCGTAAGATTATACATGTTTGTATACTTTCCGTTATAAAACGAAGAATCGTTTACGCTTTTCACCATGGACGACCTATATAATTCGCTGAATATGCCCGGTGAAAATTGTGCCGTTACCGAGCTTGTTTCATGGCCTGCTAAATATCCTTTTTCGGCAGCATACGAATTGTTTGTCAGCAGGAATATGCCAATCAACAGTATTATATATTTTTTCATTGCTATACACGTTCCTTTCTCTAATTATCAAATTCTTTATATACTACCATGTATCTCGGATCCGCATATGATGAGAACACAACAAGTGTAGAGCATTTATCCTGCGCCTTGTCGTAAGATATTATATCCGACACGCTTCCCTGCGTTACTTTCGGAATATCCCCTTTTGTGAGGTCTACAAGCGTTATGGAATATCTTGCTGCATTGAACAGATCTGTAGACGGAGCGGCCGGTTTAGGGTCTGCGCCGTATACAATCTTAACAAATCCGTCTTCGCATTTCAGTGCTCTGCCGAAGCATGAACGATATTGATTCAGATAATATGTAGGTGATGTGGGGTTTGAGGAAAGATGCCATGTTTTTTCCTTTGCCTTATAGGCAATCGAAACTGCGATTATTTTTTCTTTACTCAGTTTCAGGAATACGCTGTCGCCCGCTTTGATGTCTGCCGGCAAGGTATTTTCTTCTTTTGTGAGATACGTTCTCAATATTCCCTTGTGATAGCCCTCAACCATCTTTACCGGTTCGTTCGCTTCATTCACTGCGCTTGTAATTTTTTTAATAACCATAAAATCCTGATCGGATTCATCCGCTTCCTGTGCCGAGGACAATTCAAGAGATATATTCACAAGATATTTTGCCACAAGCTTATCGCCGATAGCATATGCGTCTATTTTATATCCTTTTTCACCTTGCATACTTGCTCCGGTTATAACGCTATAGTCCTCATCCTTTGCTTCTCCGTCCTCCAATGCCGGCACATTAAAGACAACCGTTCCGGATTCTATCGGTGCGTTCCCGCTGAAAAGATTCTGCGACGATTTATAATATCCCGAACCCGAAAACGTACGTTTAAGCGTATATTCGCTTTCTCCCGATTCCGGTGCTTCCGTATATGCGGTATCGATTTCCGTAATCTCATGCTTGGAATTAAGCTTATAGCGAATTAATTGTTTAAGTTCTCCGCCGTTAGCGTTCTTAACAATATTATATATCTTGTCAGAAGAAATCTTCGGCTGTGAATTAACGGAAACCTTGTCGGCACATTTTATTGTTTCGACCTGTCCGCTCTGCGTCAATATTTTACATTCCAATCCGCTGTCAATACCTGCATCCTTCATAGCAGCTTTAAAGAGATAGCCGACAAAAAGACCTGTTTCCTCTGTCCAGATTATTTTCGCAATTTTCCCGAAACAGTTAATATAAAACGTTCCCGTCATTCCCGTTTTAAGACGTTTTGTATCTTCATCTTTCTTGTTTGCCAAATCATCCGAAAGCGTATATTCCGTTTCGTCGATTGTAATGTTTTTGCCGTCCGTTGCAGTCACCGTTCCCGAAAGTTTATTTTGGCATACTATGATTTTCAATACCGCCTTGTCCTCGCTCTCCGCTACGGAACACAGCTTTCCGTATTTAATATCGAGCGCATAAAGAGGATTTCCGTTTTCATCGGTAATGCTGACTTCTTTATAGCTTTTAATATCATACTTATACGTATTATTCTCATAGTCTGTGATAACATAGTTAATATAATCGAAGTCATTTACAAGTATGTTTTTAAAATCCCATATAATTACCGTTGAATACGGACTTTCGCCGTTTTCGGACGACAAAATCACATATCCGCTTTCCGGTACAATATCTTCTTTCTTCAAATCCGGGCAAGCCACACCGTTGTATATGTATGCCGCATTCTCTGCAATTTTTGCGGTTTTGATTCTATCTTCTTCTTCATATTTCAGTGCCGTAAAATCTGCGCTTACAATATCGCCGTCATATATTTTCAGACTTTCATCTTTCGGCATTGTATAAAGAAGAATCTTATCGTTCGTATCATCATCGTCTTTATAATAATACGTTACCGTGCTTCCCAAAAAATCCGCAAGTGATTTTGAAGTTTTCATGCTTATGCCGCCTATAACCGCACGGCCTTTCCCGGCTGCCTTTTCGGACGTATAAAGTCCGGTTGAGCCCGTAGCCGTTACGACACCTGTTTTCTTATATATTTTGTGCAAAACATTCAAAATATTTTCATTGGATTTTTCATATGTAATCGTACCGTTATCCGCAATTTCGCCAATCTGCATATACGGTATTTTCAATGAATTTACAAACATTTTTGCGGCGCTTGCGGAGTCAAGCTCATCACCGAACGAAAGCTTTATTCCGCTGCATATTCCCAGTGATGAAGCCATTGCCATATATCCGCTCACGGATTTATCCTTAGCAAGTGCCTCCTGCTCATATCCGAGCAAGCCGACAAGAATCCTTGCTGCGGAAGCATACATTATCCCTTTGCTTAAATCACTGTCTTTAAGTTCGCTTAAAAACCCGGTAGTTTCCACTGCCTCTTTTGCGTCTTCGCTGCTTTGAATTTCGATACCGCCGAGTCTTGCCGCAATCTTCGCAAAATTAAGTTTTGTCATACGCTCAAGCTCATCATTTTCCGCAAAACCCAAGTCATACAAAAGATTGATGTTTTCATCGGTCTGCACCGTTTCTTCTGCCGTTATCGGCATACATGATAAGCACAGAATGACTGCAAGCATAACAGAAATATATTTTTTTATCATCTTATTTCTCCTCCGTTTGTATTATTCTGTACAGAATAACCGCCGCTTCCGCCCTTGTTGCGCTGCTTTTCGGGTTAAATATACCATCACTTCCGTTTATTATTCCGCCATCCGAAAGTTCCCTGACAGCCTCTGCAGCATAATCGGATATTTCTTCGGCGTCCGCAAAATCCACACCCGCACCGTAGTTCAGCGTTATTTCTTTCAGTTTTATAACACGCATAGCCATGGTGCACAAATCTTCACGGGTTACGGGCATCTCCACACCAAACGTATCCTCTGTTATGCCGGTTACAATCCCTTTTTCAACCGCAGCACAAATATACGGGTAATACCATTCGGATTTGCCGCAGTCCGAAAATGCACAGTCTTTATCCGAAGATTCAATTTCAAAAATATTTACAAGCATTTTTACAAGCTGTTCTCTTGAAATGTTTTGTTCCGGCGAAAATATACCTTTGGAAGTGCCGTCTATATATTTCTTTTTTGCAAGCGCTTCCACTGCTTCCCTTGCCCATTCATAATCAGTCAAATCATCAAATGTAATTTTATATTCGTCTTCTGCTTTTTTGATTTCTCCGGTGTTTATTATTGGTACACTTACCGACGGTGTCTTCTTCTCGCCGCCGCCCGAGCTGCCGCCGGAGCTTCCGCCGCCGTTGCTTCCGCCGTTCGAATCTTCCGGCTTATACTCCGCACTGCGTTTTACAAACGCTTCTTTAATTTGCGAAAGCGATGTATACTCTTTATTGACAAGCACAATATTAAATTTTATCTTATCATCTTTCGGCATTGAGCAATATTTTTTATATTCATCAACAGTTCCTATACCTATGACGTCCTTATGCTTTTCCAGTTTTTCGATAAGCTCTTCTCTGCCGGACACATTTACATCCGCAATTATTCCGCACACATTCATAAGCGCTAAAACCTGTTCATCGCTTAGTATCTCTTCTTTTTCAACGATATTCATAAGCTTCGCCGCTTCGTCTTTGCGCATTGAATAGTTTCCCGGAATATCTTCCTCATTAAAATAATTTTCCAGCATTTCTTTTGAAACATCAGAATCGTCGATATTACAATAGAAAACCGACTTTCTGCAAGCAGAAACTATTTCATCATAGCTTAATGTGTTTCCGCCTTTCAGCTTAAGCAGCTTTGAGGCTAATTTCGTAATATCTCCATACCCGGATAAATCCAGTTCAAGGTCACATTTGGAAATTGCCGCTGCCATGCTTTCGGCATCTGCCGCAGAATTGACTGCCTCAATTGCCGCCTGTTTTGTGTCGTTTCCTATAAGATAATAGTTGAGTTGCCTGTTTGCCGGCTCTGCCGCCGTCTTATCCGCCGACACTGCAAATGTATATTCGCCTCCGGGAAGTGTTTCATTCCACTTTACCGAAAATGAGAATTTTCCATCCGCATCCGTTTCCGTCTGAACTATTGTATACAGACGTTCCGAAATATTATCGTCATACAATCCTTCGATGTTATGACCCGGTTTTATCACATAAAGAAGAACCTTTTCTTTTTCCTGTTCCGTACTGCCGTTTACCGAAATCAGATTTTCTTTCTTGTCATAGCCGACTTGCAGATTGAATGCATTTTCCGCAAAAGCACTGCTCATCAAGAACATACACAATGCGGTGCAAGCAATACTTTTTATTACTTTTTTCATGTCATAGCTCCTTTTTTTATTTTGATGCAGCCCATTCGTCATACTGGCGCTGGATTTCTTTTACGATATCCTCAGCTCCCGCCAGTTTAAGCTTTTCTCTGTACTTTTTAACAAGCTTTTCGGGATCCTGTACGCCGTCCGCTATCTGCTGTTCAAATTCTTCTTTTACGTTTGCGCAGGCACCAACCTGAGTTTTTATATTATCGGTATTCGGATTGAAGCCCATATACTCCGAACGTGTTGCCGCCTCGTTATATTCTTTCAGTTTTTCGTTTTTCTGTTCGTCATCCGCTTCGAGCAGATATTGATTAAAGCAGTTAAAAAATTCCCATCTGTAATTTGCGTTGTCATATCCGCCGTCTTTAATTGTTTTTATCCTGTTATCGGCTATTTTTTCATAATGCTTTCCCTCAATACCGTATACCATAAGATTTACAAGATGCTTGTCCGTATAAACCTTATTCAAAAATTTCATTACGGTTTCCGGATTCTTTGATGTTCTCGAAATCCCCATCAGGGCACCTGTTATGTCGTTTGTTGTGGTTATAGGTGCTGTAACGTCCACCTGTTTCCACTGTATTTTTGCGGACATTTCAACGTCTTTTCCCGGTTTCAGCGGATATGTCCTTATAAAGAACTTTTCTTCCGCCTGCGCAACAGTTCCTCCCTCAGCCATATATCCTTTTTCATATCTTGCCCTTATCTTCTTTGCCGCTTCCATATATTCCGGCGTATCAATCATATTTACAACCTTTCCGTCCTTGCTTCCGACATAGAAACCTGTCGGGAACACCGCAGGTTCGAAAATCAAATCCGTATCATTGCAACCCACAGCACCTATAACAGGATAAAGCTGCGGTTCGTTTTTCTTAATAACCTCAAGAATCGGATCTAAGTCATCATACGATTTAATGCTCTCAAGCTGCTCGGAAAGTCCGTATTTATCGGCAATTTCCTTCTGATAAAGTATACCGTAGTTATGTGCGAATTCCTTGTTTACCGGAACAGCATATATTTTACCCTTTACTTTAAGTGCGTTGAGTATATCGCTGCCGATTGCTTCTTTTATTCCGCTGCCGTACTTATCGAGCAAATCGTCTATCGGCAAGAGTGCATTTTTACCTACAAGCGAATTGTACTGGTCGGAAAGATAAAAAATATCAAATTTTTCTCCGCCTGCCGCCATTACGTTTGTTTTTTCCTTTATACCGCCCCAGTCAAGCGGCTTGAACTTAATTGTCGCATTGACGTCATCGGCAATATACTTATTAATTTCTTTTTCCACAGCTTCAACATCAACCTGGTTATCTCCGACATAATACCACTCAATCCGGTATTTACCGTCTGCCGCTTCCTTTTTTACGCATCCGCTCATTGTACCTGTCAGCAGCACAAGTGCCGCTATTACTGCAACAAATTTTTTCATTTTCAAATCCTCCTAATTTATAAATTTTATCCTTTAACCGACCCAACCGTAAGTCCCTTTACAATATATTTTTGGAAAAACGGGTAGGCAAGTATTATAGGTCCTACAGCCAATGCGCATATCGCCATTCTCGCACCCTCGCGGGGGATTGAAGCCACACCGCTCTGCTGTGCGACTCCTGCCGAATTAAGCATTTCCTGGAGATTGTTTAATATCTTTTTCAAGTACAGCTGTATATTTGAATATTGTGCTTCCGATGTGAGCATAAACGGCAAGTACCAATCGTTCCAATATTGCAGCATCATGAACAACGCTATTGTCGCAAATCCCGGAATAGATATGGGCATTACAATTCTGAAAAATGTCTTAAACTCTCCTGCGCCGTCTATCCTTGCCGCTTCTATAATTGCGTCCGGTACGGACGATGCATAAAACGTTTTCATTATCATAACGTACCATGCACTGATAAGCGACGGAAGAACAAGTGCGGCATATGTATTCTGCAAATGTATCACCTGTGTACAAACCATGTACCACGCAACCATACCGCCGTTGAAAAGCATTGTGAAGAATATAAAGAATGTGAATATTCCTCTGTATCTAAACTCCGGTCTTGATATTGCATATGCGTAAAATCCGATAATTATTGTCGAAAGAGCCGTTCCCGAAGCTGTTGCTCCTATCGTTACGACATAGGCATGAGCAATAGGCTTTATATTACTTAATATGTACTTATATGCGTCAAAACTCACTATCTTCGGAAACACACGGTAACCTATCGTATTCAGGCAGGTTTCATCGGTAAATGATATGCCTATTACGAGTGCTATCGGATAAATGCAAATCAGCGAATAAATTATAAAGCATATATTGATTATAATATTTGCAGTATTTGATATTTCGTTTGAATTTAATTTTTTCTTCTTCATTTTTGTCCCCCACCTTAAAACAATGCTTGTGTACTGTCGAGTTTTTTAACAATATAATTTGTCAGAATAACAAGAACGAATCCGACAATCGATTGAAAAAACGCCGCTGCCGCTGACATAGCAACGTCACCGTTCAGCTTAAGCGCATTATATACAAACGTATCAAGAACGTTTGTTACGGGCATAAGTGCTCCGCTGCCCATAGGCACATTATAGAACAAGCCGAAATCGGCGTTCATAATTCTGCCGACCGCAAGTATTGCAAGCATTATAATCGTAGGCTTTATACTCGGTATTACTATTATTTTAATCTGTTTCCATTTGCCTGCGCCGTCTATGGCTGCCGCTTCATACAAGGAATCATCAATTCCCATTATTGCCGCAAAATAAATAACGCTGTTATAACCGCAGGTTTTCCATACGTTTAAGAATATCAAAATTGCCGGCCAATATTCAGGCTCCTGATACCAATTTATCGACTTGACTCCTATTGCCTTTAAAAAGCTGCTGTTTAATACGCCAAGCTTAAAATCGAATAATGCAAATGCAAGATAACTTATTATAATCCATGAAAGAAAATACGGCAAAAACATAAAGCTTTGATATACTCTCGCCGTTTTGGCATTTCTCAGCTGACTCAAAGCTATTGCGAATGCCACCGGAACAGTAGCTCCCGTAAGTATAAACATAAAATTATACGCCAGCGTATTTCTCAGTACGACAAATACGTCCGGATTTTTAAATAAAAACTCAAAATTGCTCAGTCCCGCCCATTCCATTTCAAAAATATTTTTTGAATAATCCGTAACCTTAAAGGCAAGGATACTTCCGAACATAGGCAGATAATTAAAAAGTATGAGCAGCACCACTCCCGGAAGCAGCATAAGAAAATATGCTTTGTTGTCCGCTAAATTTCTAAGAAAGCTTTTCTTTTTTGCATAATTACTTTTTTCCATCATTTTTTCATTCCATTTCTTTTTATATTATTCCGGCAGAATCAGTTCTCCGGTTTCCCACATCTTACTGAATATTCTTGTCATTTTCTGCTTGTCGGTTATAACTCTGTCAAGATTTTCCGCAGAAAATTTTTTATCATACATTTCCATAGACTCCCAGATATTATTTTCTTTCTTTTCGATATTCGGCGGTTCGGCTATTATATATTTATTATTTTTATACAGTGCATTTTTCATTTCCGTTCCCGTAAGCCAAGCATAAACATTTACGGCCTTTTGGGCGTTTTTCATCTTCATAACCGCTCCGGTAAAATATGCGTATCCGGTATTGTCAAATACATATTTGCTGTCCGAAACACTGCTGAAACCGGATATATACACTGCGCCCCAGTCAAATCCGATATTCTTGCCGATAAAAAAGCTGACATCACTCGAAGAAGATATTTTCATGGCCGCTTCTCCGTCCGCAAAAAGCTTTTGCGCATTATTGTTATCTATCCATTCCGGATTCGGATAATAGCTTTTGTCGTTCTTTATTTTAAAATAAAACTTGGTAAATGCATCTTTAAATATGCTCAAATCTGACTCTCCGGCATTTTCAATTTTTTCTCCCACTGCCGGTATGAACGGATATATAAGATTATTATACCAAAACACCACTTCGTTTTTCATCGGCAAAACGATTCCGTATTTATCACTTGTATTGCGGACAATTTCGGCAAATTTTGCAACATCTTCCCACGTTTTCGGTTCTTTTGCATTACCGTATTCGTCCACAATACCGCACTTTTTGAAAATATCCTTATTATACACGACTCTGTATGCCGAAAGAGTAAGCTTTGCGGCAATCTTTTTTCCCTCGAATGTATAGCAGTCGGTATCTTGCTTTCTCAGCATCTGCAGTCCGCCTTCCACAACTTCGATTGGTTTAACCCAATCGTTTTTCAGAAGCTCGCGCATGGAATAAGAATAAGGAAACGACATTATTTCCGGCTCGCTGTTTGTAGCATACACTATCGAATATAATTTTTCAAATTCATCTTCGTCTATCCCCTTGTATTCAACCTCAACTCCTATATCACTTCCCTCGTTTTCGTTATACTGTTTCACGATCTTGTCCATCATTCCGCTTATATGGCTGTCTTTCAGCCATACTCTAACCTTTTCTGCTTTTATTTCATTTGAGGTTTTCTTGGAAATACAGGAAGACGACATCAGCAAAACAGCAGTAATTACTGACAATACAACAAATATTTTCTTCATATTTTCACCACCTATATATTACTATTTTGCATTAAAAAAGTCAATAAACGAATTTCACTTTTCTTGCCATATCTTAAGAACGCCCGACAAGCTTCATCTTATATTGTATCGGGCTTATCCCCGTTACCTTTTTGAATACCTTACTGAAATACGTTGCATTTTCATATCCTATCATTTCCGAAATTTCTCCGATTGAAATATCATTTTCCGCAAGGAGCTCCTTTGCCTTGTTTATTCTCACTTCCGTCAGATAATCTATAAAAGATATTCCGATTTGTTTTTTAAACTGCCCCGAAAAATAATTTTCATTTATTGAAAA
Source organism: uncultured Clostridia bacterium (assembly GCA_934792465.1). Classification (GTDB taxonomy): domain Bacteria; phylum Bacillota; class Clostridia; order RUG12999; family RUG12999; genus CAKVOK01. The sequence continues at coordinate 60,087 of CAKVOK010000005.1, forward strand.
CAGCTCCGATATTTTGTTTAATGTTATATCCTTGTAATAATTTTCATTTACATACTTTTGCACTTCAAAAATTTTCTTGCTTATGCCATCGCTTACCTGTTGGCTAATCTGTGACAAAACATATTCCGCCAGGCGTTTCATATTTTCTTTTAATTGCTCGGCATTTTTATTATTTTCGATCCGTTTCGTATATTTCCCGATTTCTTCGCTGCTTATATACTTTTTATCCTTCGCAAAGATCTTTAATCTAAGTATAAAATCTTCCGTCATGATTATTATGCTTTCGGGAGGATATACTCCGGTTTCATATTTTTCAAACATTTCGTCTATAAGCTTCATACATCCGATATTTGCCCGTTCTATCATAGATACAATCTTTTTATTCATCCGAAACAGCGTTTGCATCTCAAAATTGCTTTTTGTACCTGACGTAAATATGCCGCTTCCCATTATACTGCTTTTTATAAGCTTCTCGGTTTTTTCATAGGCTCCCTCCGAATTTTCGACACCCGTATACTCGTCGCTTATTGCAATTGATATATCCTGCATAATGGAATCTCTTATCTTTTCACGTATTTCCGACATTATATCAACAATGCACCTATCGGATTTCTGAACAAGAATAATGATATTGTGATTTGCATCAAGCACACCGTATGCATTTACCGACATTTCGTCAAGCATTTCATCAATAATATTTTTAATTCCGTAACAGACAATATGAGTTTCTCCTCCGCCATACGTCTGCGTATCATTTACGGTTGTATTGGAAATAAGTATAACATACATACTGCCGTCAATATCGAAAGACGGACATTGCTGCTTTATAATTTCTTCAATTTCGGTTTTTTCGTATTGCGTTGATGCCGTTATAATCTTGTATACGCCGTTGCCGAATCTGTTGTTTATGCTAACGTTAAAAGCCCTCTGCCCCGCAAGTTTTTTCTTTTCCTTTACTTCTTCGGCAATGCGGTCCAATGTAGTATAGAATTTCTCTTTAACGATAGGCTTTAGAATATATTCCGAAACGTGCTGCCGTATCGCTTCGTGCAGATACTCTTTTTCATCATATCCGCTAAGCAAAATACATTCTATAGCCGATTGATTCTTTCTTATCCACTTTATAAGTTCTATACCGTCCATATTGGGCATTTTAATATCCGTAACAACAATATCCGGCGATGCTTCGGTAATCAGTCTCACTGCTTCCTCACCGTCGCAAGCGCATCCGCATACCTCATATTCCTCGGAATGTTTTGTTATTATTTTTTTCAGTCCGTTTCTGACAAGCATTTCATCATCAACTATCAGTATTTTTATCATAATGTCTATCTCCATTCCGCCGGTCTGCACCGACACAAACAGTTTATCTGTAATCTTCCGCTGCCGAGTACGGAATCTTTATTGTAATATCAGTACCTTTGTTTTGCTCACTCGACACTTCAAACATTACATTATTGCCAAAATAAAGCTTGAATCTTTTCTCTACATTTTTGAGTCCCATACTTTTGGAACTATGTGGTGTTTCCATATCAAAGCCATCGCCGTTATCGCTTGTTTTTATGCACAGAATATCATCTTTTCGGCTTACGTCTATAGTTATTTTTCCGTTCTCTTTTCTTCCCAAATTACCGTGAAAAAAGCTATTTTCAACAAGAGGCTGCAAAGCAACTCTCGGTATCGGAAAATCGAGTACGTCATCATTCGCCCTGACATTAAAACTCACCGGATATTGATTCTTATAATTCGCAAGGACAACATATTTTCTTAAATTACAAAATTCATCTTTCAGCGGAACAAGCGTTTCATTTTTGCTGTCGAGCCCGTATCTTAACAACTCGCCGAGCAGTCCTATCATTTCCGAAACATCGCTGTCATCGTTCACTTCACTTGTCATCTGTATTATCTCAAGTGTATTGTATATAAAATGAGGGTTTATCTGCTCCTGCAAAACTTGTTTTTCCATGCTTGCAATATCCCTCTCCTTCGTTTTGATATATTGCATTAAATTTTCAATTTTTACGAACATATCATCATATAAGCTTTCTGCCTGGTCAACGCTTGCCACAGATATTTTGCGGTTATCGTTTTTCTGCATATATGCGCCGGCAAAATCTTCAAGCTTTTTTGAAAACTCAATCAGAAGCGATAAAATCTTTCTGATTATTCTGTTTCCTATGATAACACATGCGGCAATTATAACAATCGCAATACCCAGATATACAAGGCAGACGTATATATATTTTTTAACAATATCGTTCTTATTAAAAATGTACATGTAAAAATCGCCGGTTATATATGATTTTTTACATATTATCTCCGTACCGTTTTCCGCTTCGTGCAGTATATTATTTGTCATGCGGTTTTTCTCTGCAATTTTTTTATATACCTGTTTTTCAAGTTTAATATTTCCGTTTTTATATACGCAAGTACCGTCATCTTTAAGTATAACAAAGCTTCCGTTCTTATTCTCGGAATTTACACCTGCCGTTGAATTGATAAATTCTTCCGACACGCCTATATCTACAATGAACGGCTTATTATCAACCCTATACGACTTGGACAATACAATAATCTGTTTTGTATCGTTTGACGGCTTTATCTTATCCACTATTCTTATCTTACCTGTATTATCCTTGTTGTAAACATCTACAAACTGTTTATATTCACAATCGTAAATCACCTTATCGTAAGCGTTGCCGTATCTCAAAATAACTTCATCGTCGTTCATTATACTTATATATTCAAAATAGTCAACCGAGTTTTCAAGAACATTCAGTATATCGGTAATATTTTTAAGTTCAGTTTCATTATTTTTTGATGAATCCAGACTTTTTATATATCGGTTTGTTATCAAATGGTCCATTGCAGTCGATATATTTAAAAATTTTTCATCAAGCCGCTCCGATGCATATTCAATTGTACTGTTAGATTCCTTTTCCGCATTTTCAAATATTATCTTGCTTGTAATAATACCGCTGCACAGTATCAGCACAAAGACAATAAACAGCATTATACCGGCAAGCGACAAAGTAAGCTGTTTATAAATATTTGCTTTTCTAAAAAACTTATAAATTTTACACACCCCCCGTTGTTTAAGGCAAAAACCGCTCCTGTTTGATATAAATATTACAACACGGAGCGGTCTTTATATTTAGTTTTTATTATGCTTTATCCGCTGTCCGTATTATTCTTCGACGGTAACCGTTTGAGTTATGATTGTTTTTCTCTTAACCCCGTTTTCATCCGGATAGTAAAAATCGGAATATATTATTATCGCTGTATTATCGTCTACTGCGGCTATGTAACAATTGCAGCACGAACCTACCCACTGATGGAACGTCGGTGTTTTAACCTTCTCGTTTTTCAATGCGCTTCTGTCGTTCGGCGTCATAATTTCAACAGGCTCGTCCCATTCCACAGCATGTATATCCCTCGTTGCACGCACATATATGCCAGGTCTGCCGTATATTGCAATAATCGTTCCGTTTCCAAGCTTGCACATACGAGGGTATACTCCTGCGTCGGCAAAGCGTATCGGCTTATCCCATGTATATCCGTTGTCATGCGAATGTGTTATGTACATCGGCGACCAGTGCCTTCCACCGGCACACGTGTTGTTTACACGCATAAGCATAACTGCGGAACCGTCCTCGGCAAATTCAAAATCCGCCTCAACATATCCGCCCTCAACATAAGCATAAGGATTTTCATTAATATCAGGTATATACGGCACTTTGCTCCTAAATTTCCAACTTCTGCCGCTATCCTCTGACACAAGTAAACACATAGATGCATACCTCGTGTATGCTGCGTCTTTACCAATCAAATCACCGTCGCCGCTTACTCTCACCATCCAAAGCGTTCCGTCCGGTGCTTTTCTTACATTTCCTCCAATAGCAGAAACTCCGAGTGTAGTTGCTTTTTTCTCTATATCAACCTTCATTACCGAAAAAGGCATATGCGGATAATCTATTGATGCTTTTTCTGTTTTTATTTCACTTTCACCTTTTTTTATTCTGTCAATGGTAAAAAATTTAAGTGCCTGAAGTTCATCCGGAAGCAAATCAAAATCATAAATCTGGAAGCGCAGCGGGTATATCGCTTGTGTATACTCTCCGGCAAGGCACGGCAAATGTCCCGGCTTTGCCTTTTCCTTTTTAAACGACGGAAGTATGTCCCCCAAAGTTTTATACTGTTGTTTCATGTTATACAAATCTATACCGGCTACTTCGCAAACATAAATTCTGTCACCGTTTTCTGCAGTAACCATTCCAATATCACTTACATTTCCCGTTGCTTTGCACCAACTTTTCCCTTTGTCGTCACTTACAAACCATTTTTTGTTTTTTTCATCTAAGTCCGCCCAATCATCCATTCCCAAATGTACATTTGCGGCAAGCCTTTTCCCATCACAATATATTTTCGGAAACTGGTACCTTCCCCAATCGTTTTCCTCCATAGTTACCCCTTGAGTAACCACAACCTTTTCGCCAAGCTTTAATTTCACGTTAATCTCCTCCGTTTTTAGTTATTTTATTTAACATACCGGATATTCCGGTCTGATTTCTGTTTTCTGTATGCCATGTACATAATTCCCGACACCATTTGGCATACACCGCAAATCACGAGTATTATAAGCGACGGAATTGTTTCCACAACCTTTCCCACAGCATAACTTGCAATTGCGGTTCCTGCCATAAATATTATAAGACGTATTGATGTAAAGCTGCCTATATCCTCATATGAAAAAGTTTCGGCAGCATGTATTGCTCCCGCAACGGCAACGATATTAAACCCGATTCCCGTCAAAAAATAGAATATATAAAAAACCGTTGCTGATTTGCCTGCAAGCATAAGAGGCAAAAACACAAACATCATAAGTCCGCCCAAAAAATATATAAAATCCGTTTTAAACTTGATCCTGAGCATTTGATAAACCGCCGGTCCGACAACAAGCGAAACAGATAATACCGTAACAAGTCCGCTCACAGAAGCTGTATCTTTAGTTATATTCTTTGCATATATAACAGCTATCATGCCCATAATACCGTTAGAAAAACCCCTTATCAAATTCGGGATATAGAAATAAGCGTAGTCTTTTCTTTTCAGCTTCGGAAGTATATTTTCGACCGTTTTTTCTTCAAATTTGTTTTGCTCTTTCATACAGTATATCATCAATGCCGAAAATATACTCAACAAAGATGTTATTACAAATCCTGCAGCCATTACAAGCTTAAAATCAAAAACCTTTGAAGTTACCGTTATTACAAGTCCTGCCGCAATCGAAACAATTCCGCTTATCATTTGCGCATTGTTCTCATAATATGCATATTTATCCATATCAAAAATCAGATACGGCAATCTGTAAGTAACTATATTTTTAATTCCGACAAATATATTTTCCGCAATGCAGCTACCCATTGCAATGTAAAAAAGCAAATCTTTATCAACCTTTTCAACAAAGCAAAACGGCAGCATTGAAAGCGTTATCAGCAGCGGCGCAAGGCTTAAAAGTGCGTCTATCGCTCTGACCCGTTTAATATTATCTGCCAGAAAAAAACTGAGTATCATAGTTACAATCTGCATTATATTTACAGCAGCAGTATATATTCCTATTCTGTCTGCGGACATTCCCATATTCATAAAGAAAGTCTGTATAATACCTCCTGATGTAAAAAGCAGTATTACCACCCAACATACTGTCTTTATATAATATTTCATTGAATTACCCATACAGACTGCACCTTCCAATCGATTTTATGCTATAATTATAACATGCAGCATGTTATTAGTCAATAAAATATTTTTTGTTTTCTTGCCAAATCTTAATTTCGAAAACAATCCTCTATGATATTATTTGTATTTCTATAAATTAAGCCATTAGATAAATACCGGTTTTTTCGGCTCTGAATTGTCAAAATTGAATTTACGAAAAAATATACGAAAAATGCCTTCCGCAGATGTGAAAGGCATTTTTCGTATATTGATTTTTTAAATTAACTTAAGATATTCACCTAACTGTTTTTCTTCCGGCTCGGCGACAAAATCAGCAAACGGATTTAAATCTTTATGAACCGCATAATATTCCAATGGAAATGTCAATAAATGTGCAGCCGAAATTTACCCTAAACCTTAAATATACGCAGTATTGAATTATTTTAACCCGTTTCGCTACGCTGCACTCGTTAAAACAGATTCATAGCATAAAGCCACTATTTTTTTAATTCCGTTTCTGTCTTTCCGTTATCGGCACAAGACCGTTTCAGACTCTTCAAGTATCGCACCGTTTGCCGCAACACAGTCTTTACCGCCGTTTTTGCAAATATAAAGCTGTTGGTCTGCCTTTGCTGTAATTGTAAGGTCTTTAAGCTCTTCGCTCGTTCCGCAGGCAACCCCGAACGATGCCGTAACAATGCTTTTGTCGGACAAATCATCTCTCGGAATGGCAGTGCTTCGTACCGCTTTAAGAAGCTCATTTGCAATGACACAAGCTTCGTCCTCGGCAATATCCGGCAAGATAACAACAAATTCCTCGCCGCCGAAACGGAAAAGGTATCCGTCGAATTTTTCGATAACATTAACAACGCTTTCGGCAACGAGTTTCAGCACCTCATCGCCTTTTATATGAGAATAATGGTCGTTGTATGATTTGAAATTGTCAATATCATAGATTATCACACTGACTTTTTGAGGTTTCACCCTTTCGGCAATACAGACACAGTATGTTTCCATTGCCTTTTTGTTCAAAGTACCCGTCATCACATCATTGTATGCAATCTTTATAAAAGAATTGCTTATTTCATTAATATATCTTTCGTTTGAAGATTGGCGGAGGAATACGGTGCGGACGGCAATGAACCCGGAAATAATTGAGAATCGCAGCAAGAAATGCTTGAATAAATTGTAGTTTTCCGCATAAGGAAGCTTTCCGGGAAGCCACCAGCTTACCAATATCAAAATACATATAAGTACGGTATCGGATAATTTATATGTCGGCGCAATCATAATCACAAAAAGGTAGCACATCGAAATCGAAAGACCTATTTGGTGAAAATTGCAGGAAACCATAAAAACCGTAACACTTGCAATGACCATTATATAAAACGCAAGCAAAACAAATCTCGAAAGCGACGAACCGTAATTTTTGTTAAATATTAAGAAAATCAGCATCGCAAAAGAGGATGCAACCATCATATAAAGCGGCACCATATCAATAACTATCATAGTGTTTAATGCAATATTTTTAACCAGATAAAAACCGTTGGTAATTAAAAACAAAATCGTTGCGAAAAATACTATGGAAAGGCTTTGCCTCATAAATATGCTTTGTTCGGACGGCACTTTATCAATATCCCGTCCGAGAACGTTGCTGCAAAAGCTTTTAAATCTTGCAAAAGCTGCATCCGAAATCCAACAAGCTAAATTTTTTGTTATGTCGTTTTTTTCCTGATATTTTTTCATATGCATCTCAACTCCGGTACGCAATATTAAGAGGTTTAAGAAAAAAGACTGTGCAGACGCCGGTATCTGAACCTATCATCTGCAACAGTCTTTTTTAATAACAGTACGTTAAATTACTTAAGTTCAACCTTAGCGCCTGCGTCTTCAAGTTCTTTCTTGAGAGCTTCTGCTTCGTCTTTAGGCATAGCTTCTTTGATTGTCTTAGGAGCTTCATCAACGATAGCCTTAGCTTCTTTAAGTCCGAGACCTGTAGCTGCTTTAACAAGCTTAACTATGTTAAGTTTTGATGCGCCTGCATCTGTAAGAACTACATCGAACTCTGTCTTTTCGTCAGCAGCTGCTGCGCCGCCTGCTGCACCGCCTGCAACTACTACAGGAGCTGCTGCGGATACGCCGAATGTTTCTTCGATTGCTTTTACAAGGTCTGATAACTCCAATACTGTCATTGATTTGATTTCTTCAATCATTGTTTCGATTTTACTCATTTTTATTTACCTCCGATTTTTATTTTAATGTTAAATTATTCAGCTGCCGGAGCTTCCGGTGCTGCTTCTTCAGCTGCTGCTTCAACAGGGGCTGCCGGAGCTTCCTCTGCCGGTGCTGCTTCTACAGGAGCTTCCTCAGCGGGAGCTGCTGTTTCTTCTGCCGGTGTTTCTTCCGCAGGCTCTTTTTCAGATACTGCTTTTATTGCAAATGCAAGACTTGCAATGATAGAATTAAGACCACAGGCAACTTTTGTGATAAGAACTTCTCTTGAAGGAATGTTTGCAAGTTCTTCAACCTCTGCAACGGACAATACTTTACCGTCGGAGAAACCGGCTTTGAAGCCGCCGATTTCAAGACCTGCATTATCTTTCAGGAAATCCTTGAATACCTTTGCCGGAGCAACTTCATCATCGTTTGAAATTGCAAGAGCAGTTGTACCTTCGAGAACATTTTCAAGTTCCGAAAGACCTGCTTCTTTAACCGCAAATCTCAAAAGCGTATTTTTAATTACGCTATACTCAACGCCCGCTTCTCTGAAGCTTTTACGAAGATTAGTGTCCTGTTCAACGTTTATGCCTTTGTAATCAACGATTACGCCGGAAGCTGCGTTCTTTAATTTTTCGGTAAGCTCTGCAACAATTTGTTTCTTTTCCTCTAAAACTTTTGCGCTTGGCATACCATTCACCTCCTATTACTTTACATTCGGAGTACATATCAAAAAAGCACTTTGCCCGAAAGACAAAGTGCGATAACTCTTCTGCACTCCTCGGCAGGACTTATTTTTTTGCCTGCTGTCTTTGGAATTTTCCGCTGAGCGGATTTTATATAATTTTCACTGCCATGCAGTATTATATACAATATACGGCTAAACTCCGAGCCATTAATCCATACATTTTGAAGGATTGATTTTTACGCCGGGGCCCATTGTCGAAGAAACGGAAACGCTTCTCAAATACTGACCCTTTGCTGCTGCCGGTTTTGCTTTTACGATTGCGCCGAGCAATGTGCTAAAGTTTTCCGAAAGCTTTTCTTTACCGAAAGATACTTTACCTATAACACAGTGAATGATATTTGTTTTATCAAGTCTGTATTCAATCTTACCGGCTTTAATATCGTTGATAGCTTTTGTTACGTCCATAGTAACCGTACCTGCCTTAGGGTTAGGCATAAGACCTTTAGGTCCGAGGATTTTACCGAGACGGCCTACAACACCCATCATGTCGGGAGTTGCAACTATAATATCGTATTCAAACCAGTTTTCGTTCTGTATCTTGGGAATAAGTTCTTCTGCGCCTACGTAATCAGCGCCTGCATTCTGAGCTTCAGTTGCTTTGTCGCCTTTTGCGAATACAAGTACACGAATCTTCTTACCTGTACCGTGAGGCAATACAACTGCGCCTCTAACCTGCTGGTCGGCATGACGTGAGTCAACGCCCAGCTTTATATGAGCTTCAACTGTTTCGTCAAATTTTGCTTTTGACATTTTAACCGCAAGGTCAACAGCCTCTGCCGGGTCATACAGTTTGGATTTGTCAAGAAGCTTTATGCTTTCCTGATATTTCTTTCCTCTTTTCAATTCATTTACCTCCTATGTGGTTTTACGAAAGCCAATGCTTTCTCCCACGTTTTTAGCACCTTAATATTAATAAGGTTATCAGTCGCCTACAACAATACCCATGCTGCGTGCAGTTCCTGCAATCATACTCATTGCCGCTTCAACGCTTGCTGCGTTAAGGTCAGGCATTTTCTGTTCTGCAATTGCTTTTAAGTCAGCTTTTGATACTGTAGCAACCTTTGTCTTGTTCGGAACTCCGGAACCGCTTTCGATTTTACAAGCTTTTTTAAGTAAAACGGATGCCGGCGGTGTTTTTGTTATAAACGAGAACGATCTGTCTGCGTATACCGTTATAACAACAGGAATTACAAGACCTGCGTCTTTTGACGTCTTTTCATTGAATTCTTTACAAAACTGCATGATATTTACACCGTGCTGACCGAGTGCCGGTCCTACCGGTGGAGCCGGAGTAGCTTTTCCTGCCGGAATCTGCAATTTTATAAAACCTGCGATTTTCTGAGCCATTGCTCGCACCTCCTTATAATAATGTGGTAATGGCAGACGCTTTTTGCGTCCTCCCACTATATAAAACGTAAAAACGAATTATATCAATATCAGCTTATAGGTTCGACCTGATTAAGTTCAAGGTCTACCTCGGTTTCTCTTCCCATGAACAAGTCCACGAAAAGCTTAACCTTGCCTCTTTGAGCATCAAGCTCCTGCACCTTGCCGAGATAGCCGCTGAGCGGACCGTCTGTTACTCTTACGGTATCACCGACTTCAAAATCGACATGTGCACTGACTTTTTCAATCTTCATATTTGTTATTTCAGAGTCGGTCAGCGGAACAGGCTTGGATTCCGGACCTACAAAACCGGTTACGCCGCGAATGCTCTTCACAGCGTGCCATGCGTCGTCGGACATAATCATCTTAACAAATACATACTGCGGACACAGCTTTCTCTGAGATGGCCGCGATCCCTCTGTTTCAACCGATTCTTCATAAGGTATGCACGTATCTACAATCTGCTCCTGCATACCTCGGTTTTCTATCATTTTTTTGATATTAGCCTCAACCTTTTTTTCATGACCGGAATAAACATGGATTACGTACCATTTTGCTTCGTTTTCCATATATCAAAACAAGCGGTAAGCCGCTTTCCCTCCCTTTCGTTTAGTTCCGGAATTACCTTGTGATTATTTTGTCTATACCCGTCATAAGTATCCAGTTTACAAGTGAAAGAAATGCACCTATAACAAGAACAGATACTATTACTATAAGAGTATCTTTGCCGATTTTTTCGGGCGTAGGCCAGATTATCTTTTTAATTTCCGCTTTGATTCCCTTGAACCATTTAACCGCAGACTGTCCGAATGCAGCGAAAAAGCCTTGCTTTTTCTCATTATCTTTAGCCATAATAATCTCCATTCCGCCGCCCTGCGCCGGCATATACTGATAGTACTTTAAAAACCTCTTATTGCAGGGAAAAATGATAAGAGATGTTTTGCGCCGAATTATGCGTTTTTTTCAATCCTTGTGCAAAGAAATTATTTTGTTTCTTTGTGCAGAGTGTGTTTCTTGCAGAATCTGCAATATTTGTTCATTTCCAATCTGTCGGGATCGTTCTTTTTATTTTTCATTGTGTCGTAGTTTCTCTGTTTGCATTCGCTGCAAGCAAGCGTTACTTTTACTCTCATTTTTCTTCCTCCAATATGATTTTCTTACCGTGCAAAAAAAAAGAACCCATTCAGGTTATTTAATTATACCACATTTTTTTATGTTTGTCAATAGCTTCACATAAAAATTCTTATATTAAATATTATAACTTATTTTAAATAATTTTTCTATCCGAATTTTGCACAAATATGACCAAAATAATTCATGCGGATTTGTATATTACGTCAAATCCGCATATATTCTCTTTATCTTATATCAAATCCGGCGGATTTATATATCCTGTTGCGCACGCCTGCGCCTATTCCGTTTTCCTCCGGCATCCCGCAAAGAATCTCGTCAACACCCGATTTATCGAAATCGCGCAGTGCCGAAAACATTTTCGCCGCCATATCCTCCGCATTTTCTCCCCAGTGTATGATACATTCGCATTCATACTCACTGCCGTCTTTGCAGAATACGCCCGTTTTGATTCCGTTTTTCCTGTTTTCCGCAAGCTTTTCTTCGATTTTTTCTCTCGAATTTCCCTCGAAAACAATCACCTTTGCTTTCGGAGCATAGTGCTTGTACTTCATCCCGGGGCATTTCGGCTTGAAATCGCCTGTATGCGGCGCTGTCTTCTCCTCCGTAATATCCGGCAAAACCTCTTTTAACATTTCATATGTTATTCCGCCCGGCCGAAGTATCATCGGCGGCACCGACGTCGTATCCACTATCGTGGATTCTATCCCGATATCCGAATTGTCCGACTTTATTATCATATCTATTCTGCCGTCCAAATCCGCAAACACATCGTCAAATCTCGTCGGGCTCGGTCTGCCCGAAATATTGGCACTCGGTGCGGCAATAGGCGTACCTGCCGATTCTATAAGCTTTCTTGCGGTCTCGTTGCTCGGCATACGTATGGCAACCGTTTTCAGTCCTGCCGAAACAACATCGCCGACAGTATCTTTTTTCTTTACTATCACGGTGAGCGGTCCCGGCCAGAATTTTTCAATTATTTTCTTTGCGGATTCATTTATATATCCCGTTTTTTCCGTCATTTCCATATCCGACACATGAAGTATCAACGGATTGTCCGACGGTCTTCCCTTTGCCTCGTATATTTTCTTGACTGCGGCATCATTGAATCCGTCCGCTCCGAGTCCGTACACGGTTTCGGTCGGGAAAGCCACAAGGCCTCCGTTTTTGATTACCCGACCCGCTTTTTCAATATCACGTTCGGTAATTATTTCAGTTTTCATCTCATCATCCTTCTTACAGTATCAAGATGTTTTTTAATTGCATTTATGCAGATTTCGACTTCTTCTTCAGTATTGTATCTCGAAAAGCTGAAACGCAGTGCGCTGTCCACATATTCGGGCGCAAGCCCCATAGCGGTAAGCACCGGCGACGGAGAAGGAGAATTTGAAGAACACGCCGAACCCGAAGAAACCATTATGCCTTCCGATTCAAGCATATGGAGCATTACCTCCGACCTCGTACCCCTAAAGGATACGTTGATAATCTGCGGAATTGTATTTTCGCCGTTTATTTTTATATCTTTCATACCATCAAGTCCGTGTATGAATGTGTCTTTCAGCCGTTTTGCGTGTTCATATTCCGCACGCATATCCGCAAGCTCCGCCGCTTCTCCGAAACCGGCAATCCCCGGCAGATTCTGCGTACCCGGCCGAACCTTTTTCTCTTGACCTCCGCCGAAAACACGGGGCGATATGCTGACGCCCTTTTTTATATAAAGTGCTCCGCAGCCTTTCGGTCCGTGTATTTTATGGCTGCTTACGCTTATCAAATCCACATCCGCCGGCTCGGCTTTTGTGAATGCCTGCACCATATCGCTGTGAATAAGTGCGTGCGGAGCTTTTTTTCTGATAAGCGAAACCGCTTCTTTCATCGGCATTATGCAGCCTGTTTCATTATTAATATGCATTATGCTGACAAGTGCAACATCATCGCCGAGCAATTCTTCAAGGCAGTTTAAATCTATAATTCCCGACGGCAGCAGATTAACCGTTTTTACATTAAACCCCTGCTCGGCAAGCTTCCTCATAGGTGCGGAAACCGCCGGATGCTCCGCTGCGGAGCAAATAACCGTCTTTCTGCCTCCGCCGCGTATTGCGCCGCCGAAAACCGCCGTATTGTCGCTTTCCGTTCCGCCGGAAGTGAAATATATACAGGATTTGTCCGCATTGAGTTTTTTCGCAATTTTTTCCCTTGCGCTTTCCATAATCTTTTCCGCTTCCATGCCGGCACTGTGCAGCGAGGAGGGATTTCCGTAGACTTCCGTCATTACCTTATATGCCGCATCTGCCGCTTCCCTGCACACCGCCGTAGTTGCGGCATTATCAAAATATATCATTTACAAAGCCTCCGAAACAGCACCGTTAATCATCGAACAAGGATTTGATTTCGCTTAGGCTCATGGACGAGATAAGCGTTTCTCCCGTTTCTATAACGCTGTCTATCATATTCTGCTTAACCTTTTGCAGGTTACATATTTTTTCTTCTATAGTGCCTTTTGTAACAAGCTTTAATACCTGAACCGTCTTTGTCTGACCTATGCGGTGCGCACGGTCGGTCGCTTGGTTTTCAACAGCCGGATTCCACCACGGATCGTAATGAATTACCATATCCGCTCCCGTGAGATTAAGACCCGTTCCGCCGGCTTTCAGCGAGATAAGGAATACGTCGCACGCTCCGCCGTTGAACTCGTTTACCAAATTAAGCCTTTCACGGCTTTTCGTATTTCCGTCAAGATAGAAATGGTCTATTCCGCTCATACGCAGCATACCGGAAATAATCGACAGCATAGACGTAAACTGCGAGAACACAAGAATACGGTGTCCCGACATAACGGCTTCCTCGATAATTTCTTTCAGCATATCCAGCTTTCCGCTGCCGCCTTCGTAGTTTTCCACAAACAATGCCGGATGGCAGCAAATCTGGCGCAGTCTTGTAATTATAGCAAGAATCTCTATTCTGTTTCTGTTGAATCCGCCGTCCGCCGAAAGAACATCTATCCGGTCCTTCGCTTCGGACGCATATGCCGCATAAAGCGAACGCTGCGTAGGTTCAAGCTCGCATACCATATAACTCTCGATTTTTTCGGGCAGTTCGCTCATAACCTGAGATTTAAGTCTGCGCAGTATAAACGGTCTGGTATGGCGCAGCAAATCCTCCAGTGCGATGCGGTCTTCTTCCTTTATAATCGGTATTTCGTACGTTTTTCTGAACTTATGCCTGCCGTAAAGATAACCGGGCATTATAAAATCGAATATCGACCACAATTCCGTAAGTGTATTTTCGAGCGGTGTACCCGTAAGGGCAAAGAACGAACCGGCTTTTATCTTCTTAACAACCTTTGCGTTTATCGTATTCGGGTTTTTAATATGCTGTGCTTCATCTATGAAACAATATGCAAACTCATATTTTATGTAGTTGCTTATATCCCTGCGCAAAAGTCCGTATGAAGTTATCACAAAATGATAACCGTCTATTTTCCTTTCCGCATGGCTTCTCTCAGACGGCGTTCCGGACACTATCACGGACTTTGCCTGCGGAGCGAATTTCTCTATTTCAGACTGCCAGTTGTAAAGCAGCGATGTCGGTGCTACGATAAGCGTAGGTTTCTGCGTTTTTTCGTATTCGCTCATTACGAACGCAATCGCCTGCAATGTTTTACCTAAACCCATCTCATCGGCAAGTATTCCGCCGAGTTTGAACTGTGCCAGCAGTTTAAGCCACTTAAATCCGACTACCTGATACGGTCTTAAAACGCTTTCCATGTTCGGCGGAAGCTTGAAATCTTCAACATCAACATTATTAAATTTATCTATAAAATGTTCAAAGTATATATCTCTCGAAAGGCTTATGCTGTCGCTGTTTAAGCTATTCAGGAAAAATGCACGGCTGAGCGGTGCCGAGAACGAGGCGTCCTCATCGACGGTTGCGTCCAGCTCGTCTATAAGCTTCACGGTGTTCTTTATTCCGTTTGCGTTAAGGTCGATAAACGAGCCGTCTTTCAGTCTGTGGAATTTCTTTTTTTCCTTAACCGAACGCAGAACATCCGCAATCTCTTCCTTTGATATATCATCGAAAGTCATGTCGAATTCAAGCAGATTCCCGGACGAAACGCTGACACCGATACTGCTTTTCGCCGGTGCTATAACACGCTGATTGAACGTATCGGAATAATATATCTCGCCGAACTGCTTCAGTGCCGCTATTCCCTCCGTCAAAAACGTATATATTTTTTCATCGTCATAGAGGTACAAATATCCCTTTTCCGGGTGAAATCCCATGGCAGCAGCCGTTCTTATAAAGTTGTTTTCACTGCGTCTGTCACGAAGCAGAACCTTGCCTTCTATAACCGGTTTTTCTCCGGCAAAATGGTTAAATTCCGCACTTTCGTAGCAGAAGCAGGCTTTAACTTTAATATACCCCTCCGGGGTTTTGTCGATATAAAGCTTCACAGCCAAATCACCCATTATAACGTCACGTTTCACGTTTGCGTCTATCTTTAGTTTCGCTGCGCTGCGGAGCTTCGGCATAAGGTGCGTTATGACCTTCGTCTTGTCCTCCGGCAAAAACGTTATATACGGTTCTTTCATTGTATTGTACGCCTTTAAAAGCGCACTCAGGCAGCCTGCCTGCTCAATCGACACCACATATATATTATCGTTGTAAAGGCAAACTCCGCAGTCTGAGGATATAGGCTCTATCATAAGGCAGTCCTCAAAATCTATGCGATATTGATTATCCGACTTTGAAAGGCTCAAATCTATCGGGATATTATCGTTTATCACCTTGGTGTGCGGATGGTATCTGCCGTTTATGAATATGTCCGTTTCCACGCCCTCCAGCTCACGTATTACAGCCGTTTTCAAGTTCCCGGTAAGTTCAAATTCCTTTTGCTGCGACGCAAGCTCCGGCTTTTTCCTTGATGCAACGACCAGAAGATTTATAAGCCCTTTAATCTCAGGTTCAAACACATGACGGCTGTCGTCAAACACAAAGTTTTTGCCGTATTCGATATTTCCGTTCGTCCCTATAACGTCAAACAGTTCATAAGCATTTTTAACGACATAAAGCTTGTCTATGCCTATCTTAAAGCCAATCTGTGCAGTAAAATCATCGGACTGCGTACCTATATAAAGCTGCGGAACAAGCTTGACCGTCTGCCTTGCCTTTGTTATTTTAATTGAATGTATATCCAAAATCAGCTGTCGCGAAGCTGCAATTTCTTTGGTATCCATATTCATTTCCCTTTCATGAAAAGTGGTGATTAATTCATGACGTAAAACGCTCCGTATGCTTTGTACGCCATGTATATATCAGCTTTTGAAGCTGTCTCGAACGGAGAATGCATGGAAAGTATCGCAACTCCGCAGTCTATCGTTTCTATATTGAGGTTTGCCGCAAACTGCGCCACCGTACCGCCGCCGCCCTCGTCTACCTTGCCGAGTTCGCCGGTCTGCCATATTACGCCGTTATCGTTGAACAGCTTGCGTATTTTATACATAAGCTCTGCCGAAGCATCGTTTGAGCCGCTTTTCCCTCTCGCACCGGTATATTTTGCAACGGCTATGCCCCGTCCCATATACGGAGTATTGTTCTTCTCGTGAACGCTCGGATACATCGGGTCGAAAGCCGCACTCACGTCTGCCGACAGGCATACCGAAGCCGAAAGGCAGCGGCGAAGCTTCAAATCGTTGTAATCCTCCTGCATTGCAATAAGCTCCGCAAACGTATTTTCAAAGAATTTCGACTGCATGCCGGTGTTGCCCATTGAGCCGATTTCCTCTTTATCCGCAAGGAAGCATACCGAAGTCTTTTCGGGTATGTCCTTCATATCGAGAATTCCCGCAAGAGCCGGATATGCGCAGATTCTGTCGTCCTGACCGTATCCGCCGACAATACTTCTGTCAAGACCCACATCGGTCGGTGCAAATGCCGGATACGCTTCCAGCTCCGCACTTATGAAATCTTCTTCGCATACACCGTATTTCTCGCAAAGTATTTTAAGAATATTTTTCTTGACAGAGCTTTTGTCATCATCTTTCAGAGGAATTGAGCCGATAAGTATGCTGAGCTGTTCTCCCTCCACTATTTCCGAAGCCGATTTCTTCATCTGTGACGATGCAAGATGAGGCAAAAGGTCCGTCACGCAGAATACGCAGTCATCGCTCGACAAATCAACGTCAAGCACACCGTTTTTCGTAACGAAAACGCCGCTTATCGCCAGAGGAATCGTTGTCCACTGATATTTTTTTATTCCGCCGTAATAATGAGTCTTGAAAAATGCCGAACCGCTGTCCTCATATACGGGAACCTGTTTCAAATCCAATCTCGGCGAATCTATATGCGCCGCAACAATATTGCAGCCGCCGCTTACTTTTTCTCTGCCTATTACCGCCAGGAAAATATTCTTGCCTTTATTTTCAAAATAAACCTTGTCGCCCGGTTTCAAATCGGACATTTTCTCCGCCGGCTTAAATCCTGCGTTTTCCGCAAGCTCCATTGCGTATTTCACACATCTGCGTTCCGTTACGCCGTTTTTCAAAAACTTTTTATATCCCTCGGAAAAGGTCATTATTTCTTTCTGCATTTCCTCGTCCGCTTCTTCCCATACGTTTTTCGTTTTAAATTCTGTATCCTTCACGTTAAATTCCTCCTAATCATACAGGTTTTTATATTTTTCATAATACTTCAAGGTTTTCGCAACATATGTTTTGGTTTCCTCAAATTCTATTTTATCAATATCAAGTTCATCTTTTCCCGAATTTTCAAGCCATTTTTTCACGTTGCCGCCGCCCGCATTGTAAGAAGCAAGCGCAAGCACCAAATCTCCGCCGTTGTCGTTCAAAAGCTTGGATATATACCACGTACCTATATTTATATTTATCTCGGGATTGTATATATTAAAATCTTCGTGCATATTCATTTTTTCCGCTGCCCATTTCGCAGTTTCGTCCGTAACCTGCATAAGTCCCTTGGCATCCGCATGAGAACGGGCATATTCATTGAAAGAGCTTTCGGCTTTTATTATTGAATATACAAGATATTTGTCAACATCGTATTCTGCCGCCGCTTTCTCCACATATTCCGAATATTTCAGCGGATATATATAATTCTTTTCGACATATCCGTGTGAAAATGCAAACATGAGAACGACAGCCGCAAGTATAATTATAATTTTTTTAAGTTTCAACAATAACGCTCCTTAAATTCTCCGTATTCCCGTTGTTTTCCCAAACAATGTCGGCACGTGACACGAGATATTCCTGCGGTTTTTGCGCCGCAATCCGTTTTTTCGCCAGCTCCTCGCTTATGCCGTCACGCCTGACGATGCGTTCAATCCGCAAGTCCTCATCGGCAGTCACAACCGCCGTTTTATCACACAATTCAAGTATTTCCGGGCAATCGAACAGCAGCGGTGCATCTATCACGCACAGGCTGTCTTTATGCTCGTTTACAAGTTTCTTTGTAACCGCAAAAATTTCCGAATGAGTTATTTCGTTAAGCTTTTCAAGCTTTTCTTTATCGCTGAAAACGATTTCCGCAAGCTTTTTTCTGTTCAGCGTACCGTCATTTTGCAAAATACCGTTTCCGAAATACGCAACTATTTTTTTATATGCCGTTTCTCCCGGAGCAACTATATCTCTTGCTATTTTATCCGCATCAATAATATATGCGCCGTATTCATGAAGTATCACGGCAACTGTGGATTTTCCGCTGCCGCTGCCGCCCGTCAGTCCCAGCACCTTAACCTTTTGCAGCATACCAATTATCTCCTTTATTAATATCAACGGTGAGCGGTACGCTTAAGCCTGCGGCGTGTTCCATATTCTCACGCAGTATTTTCATAACCTCGTCCGCCTCCGGTTTATACGCTTCCACTATAAGTTCGTCATGCACCTGCAAAATCAGCCGTGATTTCATTTTCTTTTCTTTCAGTGCATTATACACCTTGACCATAGCAAGCTTGATTATATCCGCTGCGCTGCCCTGTATCGGCGTATTCAATGCCACGCGCTCGCCGAACGAACGCACGGCGAATTTGGAATCTTTAAGCTCCGGAATATATCTGCGTCTTTTGAGTATTGTTTCGACGTATCCGTTTTCCTTTGCAAATTCAACTATATCCGACATATATTTTTTGATTTTCGGATAATGGTCGAGATAACCTTCAATATATTGTTTCGCCATTTTCTTCGTTATCTTCAAATCCCCCGCAAGTGCAAAATCGCTGATTCCGTATACGATACCAAAATTAACGGCTTTTGCGTTTGAACGCATTTCGTGCGTAACCTCTTCAAGCGGCACGTTAAACACCTGCGAAGCCGTTATCGCATGAATATCGTCCTCGGATTTAAATGCGTTTATCATGGTTTCATCGCCCGAAATATGCGCAAGCACACGCAATTCAATCTGCGAATAATCGGCATCTATCAAAACATACTCGGAGCTTTGCGCCGTAAACATCTTTCTTATTTCCCTGCCGAGTTCCATTCTTACCGGGATATTCTGCAAATTCGGTTCGGTGGAGCTTATTCTGCCGGTCGCCGTAACCGTCTGATTGAATTTTGAATGAATCTTCCCGTCTGCCTTGTTTATTACATCTATAAGACCGTCCGCATACGTGCTTTTCAGCTTCACAAGCGTGCGGTATTCCTTTATATAATTTATAATTTCATGTTGGTCGGAAAGCTTCTCCAATACGTCAGAATCAGTACTGTAGCCCGTTTTTGTTTTCCTTATCACTTTAAGTCCGAGTTTTTCAAACAGTATTTCGCCGAGCTGCTTTGTCGAATTTATATTAAATTCTTCACCGGCGATATTATATATTTCTTTTTTGCAGAACTCAATCGAATCCTGCAACAGCGTTCCGAACTCCGCAAGGCTTTTCGTATCTACCTTAAATCCCACAATTTCCATATCCGCAAGCACACGGCAGAGCGGAAATTCGATATCATAAAGCAGTTTTTCCTGTCCGTTTTTCTTTATGTCGTCCTCCAGCCGTTTCTTTAATATGAACATACCCTCCGTCAGGCTGTAGCCGTATTCGCAGAGCCTTTGCTCGGGGATTTCAAGCGGTGAAAGCTGCTTTTTGCCTTTGCCGAATACTCCCTCATACGTTTCAAATCCGCACATGGCGCCTATATCGTAATTCTTTCTCGTAGGGTCGTCTATATATGCGGCAATCGAAGTATCGAATACATTTCCGTTTATCTCCGTATCGTAGGAATGTAAAAGAACAATATCGTCTTTTAAGCTGTGCGATATTTTCTCGCCCGTACAGGTAAATATTCCGGAAATATCCTCAATTCCGTAATTTGCAAAAAGTCCCTCGCCCATAATAAAGCAATAATATTTCCGCTCCGTGCGGACACTTACCGCACACGGCATACCGCCGTTTAAAAATATATAATAAGCGAAATTTCCCGATTCCGAAATTTCTTTCACTGCCGTTTCGGCAGCTTCTTTCGTATTTACAACAATCGTTTCTACCTTTTCGAGAGTTTCCTTTTTCACACTCTTCGAGGGTTTCAGATTAAGCTTATCCAGCATCTTGGAAAATTCCAGTCTTGTCAGAATCTCCGCAAGCTTCTCGTCGTTATACGGCTTTGTTTCAAAATCGGCAAGCGTATTTTCAAGCGGCACATTCCTGTCTATCGTTGCAAGAAAATAACTGAGATATGCCGAATCTTTGCCGTTTTCGAGTTTCTGCCGAACGCTGCCTTTCATATTTTCTATATTTGCGTAAACACCGTCCAGCGTTTCGTATTCGTTTAGAAGCTTAACGGCTGTTTTCTCCCCTATTCCCGGCACGCCCGGAATATTATCCGAGCTGTCGCCCATAAGGCTCTTTAAATCTATAACCTGTTTCGGTGTTATTCCGTATTTTTCCTTTATTCTTTCCGGTGTCATAAGTTCCGTCGAGGTTACTCCGAAACGTGTTGACGGTATGGAAATATTCACGCCGTTTCCGGCAAGTTGAAGCGAATCCCTGTCGCCCGTAACTATAAGACATTCCACGTTTTCCTCTTCGCATTTTTTTGCGACCGTTCCTATAAGGTCGTCCGCTTCATATCCCTCAAGGCTTATGCAGGCAATATTCATGGCGGCGAGAACCTCTTTCAGCACAGGCATCTGCACGTGCAGTTCCTCCGGCATTCCCTTTCGGTTCGCCTTGTATCCGTCATATTTTTTGTGGCGGAACGTGGGCGCTTTGAGGTCGAAAGCAATAACCGTATAATCCGGATTTTCCGACTGAGTATACTTAAGAAGTATATTCAAAAAACCGTAAATTGCGTTCGTATAAAGTCCGTCGCCCGTAGAAAGCAGACTTACCCCGTAAAACGCACGGTTTACTATGCTGTTGCCGTCAAGAATAAGTAATTTTTTCATTTCAGCACTCCTAAAATATCTTCATGAATTTCGAGAATATCTCTCGGATTTTCTCCGTCGCTGCAATTTACAACGCTCCAGCCAAGCTTTTTCGCCAGGCGCATAGCTTCCGCATATGTTGCTTTGAGATATGCGATATCTTTTTCGTGAATATCCTTTTTTTCTTCCCCCGTTGCCTTGTTTATACGATTCTGCATAAGCTTTACGGCAACGTCCGTAGGCATATTCAAAAATATTACCTTATCCGGACGAGGAAGCCCCAAAAGCTCGTATTCATAATTCATAATCCATTCTGCAAACTCATCTTTTCCGCTTTCCAGCTTGCTCGCCTGATGAATCATGTTTGAAGTGGTATATCTGTCGGCAATCACAAGACCGCCGTTCTTATAAAAATCTTCAAATCCGGTTTTATACGAAGCATATCTGTCCACGGCATAAAATGATGATGCGGCATACGGATTTACGTCCGAGGCATTGCTGCCGAAATCTCCCCGAAGATACATTTTAACAAGTGTCGAAGATTCGCTTTTATAATTCGGGAATTCAACACGGCGGCAGTTCACGCCCCCTTTTTTAAAATGCTCTTCGAGCATACGGCTCTGCGTTTCCTTGCCGCTCGAATCCAGTCCTTCTATAACTATGAGTTTACCTTGCATATTTAGCCCTCTTTTCAGCAGCCTTTCCACAGGACATTTTGCCCTCCGGGCAAGGTCCGAATGCGCACGGCGGCCCCGATTTTTTAAATATTACCGGACATACCTCACGCACGAGTTCAAGCATTTCGTCCGCAAGTGCACGGATTTCCCACTGCGCACGTTCGCATATCCTGTGTGAGAAAAAGTTGTAAAGACTTCTTGCGTTCATAGTTACGACAAGCTTTGTTTCGCAGGCGTTCGGAAGTACATAGCGTGCGTCCTCAATCGCCTTTTTCTCCGCTTTTTTCTCGTCCATGCCGTCCGATATGTATCTTGCTTTGAGCTTGTCCGCAAGCTTGTTATAATTTTCCGTATCCTGTTTCATCGCTTCTTCAAATATTTTTTTTGTTTCCTCATCGGCAGCAATTTCCGGCGGCATAATATATTCAAACTTGCCCTCCGTCACATATCGCTGCGATTTAACGCTGTACGAAGCTATGCGGTGTCTTGTGAGCTGTGCCAGCAGGCTGCGGCTCACTCCCTCTATTGCAAATGTAAAAGAAATATGCTCAACCGGACTTTCGTGTCCGAGGCTCATAAGCATATTCAAAAACTTTTCCGTTTTCTCCTCCGTCAGACCGTCAAATATATCCGTTGCCGGCGCATTCGAATAGCAAAGTTTCGCAGCAGCCGCAACTACTTTTTCGGGATTCGGCGTATACGCAATAAGTTCGACTTTCATTGTAATTACCTCCCCTTATCTTGAAAAAATCCTGTTTTTTATCACAGTAAGTATAAATTTCGGAAGCGCAAGCATTCTGAAAAAGCGTTTCGGCTCGCAGGCAAGTCTGTAAAGCCATTCAAGACCGAGCTTTATATATATATCCGGCGCACGCTTAACGATATCCGCATAAACGTCAAGACAGCCGCCGAGACCCATTGCCGCTCTTGCGTTCAGCTTATCCCTGTTGTCATAAATCCAGTTTTCCTGTTTCGGACTTCCGAGGCACACAAAGAGAAAATCCGGACTTTTTTCATTAATATCCGCTATTATTTTTCCTTCCTCGTTTTTATCGAAATATCCGTCATGCAGTCCCACAACGGTTATATTCGGAAACTCCTTTTCAATCGCCGTTTTTGCCTTTTCGGCTACTCCGGGTGCCGCCCCGAAAAGATAGAGTGTGTTCCCCTTGGAAATTTTCAGTATTTCTCTTGAAATATCATATCCCGCCGCTCTTTCCTTGATTTTGTTTCCGACGATTGCGGAAGCGTATACAACGCCGATTCCGTCTGCCGTTTTCAAATCCGCACTGTTTATGACTTTCATAAATTGGGGGTCTTTGTAGGCATTATATATTATTTCGGAATTGGGAGTAAATATATAATGAAATTTACCGTCCTTAATCAGATTATGTATATATTCCGCAGCCTGCGGAATATTCACCTTGTTTATATCTACACCGAGAATGTTTACACTTTCCATTTATTCTTCTCCCCTTTTTATATTGTCTGCCGATTTAATCTCTTCCGAAGCATCGTTTGAAGATATTTTCACAGAATCGCCGACATTCAGTATTACGGTGTTTTCGTCGGTTGCCGCCGATATTCTGAAATAGCATTTGTTCGTATCAAGCTTTATATAATAATACGTATTGCCGTCTTTGACTGCGGAACGTATATCGGTTATAATTCCCGAAAATTCCTTCTCCGCTCCCTCAGACGAAATATTGTTGCCCGCAAGCAGGCTTATATATTTCTTTTGGCACTCCGCAACCGTTGTTCCCGTCGAAACTATCTGATACTGTCCCACGTTTACCATCGCATACATTTTTACAAGATTTGCATTGTCTTTCAGCGACATGAAATATGTCGGCTGTGAAGCAACGTTAAGAAGAATCGGGAACGTTGCGTTGTATTTCAGATTCTGCACTACGCCCTCTGCGGACGACATTGCTGATTCCTCCGTTGCGCCCGGTGCGGAATAATACTTTGTTTCTTTTGTCCTCTGATTGCAAAGTATAAATCCGAGGTTCGACTGGTCGCCCGTCACGGACGTTACACCGGTATAAACATAAACGTCATCGTTAAGCGCAATATAATTATATCCGCTTGTTGTCCTCGTTACGTTTTTCTGACCGAAAACGGAGTTTATATATCCGTTTACATAAGCACCGTAATAGTCGTACTGCTGCGTCAGGAGCGAAGCCGGATATACCGCATCAACCCACGTGGGCGGCGTTTCGTAATATTTCGATTCGCCTGTCACGGCATCTACGAGAACAGCACCTTTCACGTCTGTTCCGCCGAAAAGTCCTATGGTTTTTACGATTCTCGGGCAAATCCAGTACGGCTTGCCGTCCTCGTCTATTTCAAACGTAGGTTTTGAAAACATATATGTCGGATAATTAAAGCGTATATGCCTGTAAAGATTTCTTCCGAAATGCTCGCTCGGAGAATATTTCATACCGTCTTTAAGGCGTACCACAGACGCTTCCTGCGTTGCCATATCTATAATGACATATGCCGGAAGTCCGTTTTTTCTGTTCATGAGCCACTTTACAACGTCGCCGTATTCAAGATATGTGACGCGCACCGGACGGTTTTTATAATTAATCTGAGTATATGCATCCGTAACCTCAAACTGGCTTACAACGTCCGAAAGCTCACCCATTTTTCGGTCGCCCAGACGTTCCGCCGAATCCTTATCCAGCATAGGTATGCTGTCGAACGAAATTTCCTTTACGTCCTCCGTAAAATCGCCCTGTTTTACGTCCATAAGCTTTCTGTAGGACCCGGCACGAAGTATCGTTGCCGAGCTTACCGAGCCTATTACTATTGTAATCAATGCCGCCGCAATAAGCGCAAGCGGAGCTATTGAGCCTTTTTTAACGCTTTTGATATATCCGCCGAAGCCGTTCGGACGTATTCCCGAAAGCACCGCCGTCAAAACAAGATATAAAACGCACAGAAAAATTATTCCGCTGTAAAGCTCACCGGAATGAAAATTTATCGCCGGCAGGTTTATATAAAAATATACAAGCCCTGCAAGCACCGTCAGAATAAATGAAACAACCGCCGGGTTAATCCGTTTTTTTTCGTTATATTCTCTGTATTCCAATGATGTCATCTCCTTCATATCGGTTCGAAAAATTTAAACCAAATATCTATCATATTATTATATCAAACTTTTTCCCTTTTGTCAATCAATTCTTTCAATTTTTCCAGAGCCGCCGAGATTGTCCCCACTCCGTCTATAAGTTTTTCGTCCGCAGCCTCTTTCCCGTATAAAATTGTGCCGGCATCGTTCGCCAGATTCGATGTTGTCATCATCAGCGAATGAAGCCTTTCCTTGCTCACGTTTGAATGTGCCGTTATAAAATCCAGGATTCTGTCCTGCATCTTTATGAGATATTCAAAGCTCTGCGGAACGGTTATAATGGTTCCGCTCATTCTCACGGGATGAACTATCATGGAAGCAGACGGCGCAATAAACGAGTAGTCCGCCGATACCGCAAGCGGAACGCCTATGCTGTGCCCTCCGCCGAGAACGAGGGAAACCGTCGGCTTTTCCATTCCGGCTATAAGCTCCGCAATCGCAAGCCCGGCTTCCACGTCGCCGCCCACGGTGTTCAAAAGCACAAGCATTCCGTCAATGCTTTCGTCCTCCTCAACGGAAACAAGCATCGGAATTATATGCTCGTATTTCGTGCTTTTCGTGTCCTGCGGCAAAACGCTGTGTCCCTCAATCTGCCCTATTATGGAAAGGCAGTATATATTCCCGTGGCGTCCGTTCATTCTCGCTATTCCGTAGTCTTTTATATCCTCCGATTTTCTTTCGTTATCTTTGTTGTTTTGTTCGTTCTTCATGTAAATCTCCTTGTCCGCCGTGCGGCATTATTTATTTTTTACTTTATGCTGTGAATATCGCAAGAAAATTATACATTAAAACAGACTTGATAAAAAAATATAAAAAAATATAAAAAAACAGTTGCAATTTCAAAAAAAATGTGGTATACTATTATAGTAGCTTCGGAAACAAGCTTATATCAATGTGAGAGCATGAACATTTTGTGCTTTGACATTGGTCGTACTAGCCGGGGAGTTAGCGGTGCCCTGTACTTGCAATCCGCTGTAGCAAGGGTTAATTCCTTATTTGAGGGTTATCGAATTGTTTTAAAAACTATTTTTTCAGACGTTGATGTGTGGGTCTTACGCAATATAATGCCGTGAACTTCGTCAGGCGGGGAACCGAGCAGCGATAAGCGGATTTTTGTATGTGCCGTAAGGTCGCCTGCACGGAGTTTGATTTTAGTTTTTTAAACGCTTTCGACTAATTCAATTTTAGGGTGTACGGCTTTTTTTTTACCTGCTGTAACGTAAAGGGAGTATGATTATGGCTTATCAGGCATTATACAGAAAATGGCGGCCGACCGTGTTTGATGATGTTGTCGGTCAAAAGCATATTACTCAAACCTTAAAAAACGAAATAATGACGGGCAGAACCGCTCACGCCTATCTCTTCACGGGCATACGCGGAACGGGAAAGACATCTACCGCAAAAATCTTTTCAAGGGCAATCAACTGTATAAACAGTAAAGACGGCAATCCCTGCAACGAATGTGAGATATGCCGGGGTATACTGGACGGCAGCATTCTCGACGTTATAGAAATGGACGCCGCCTCGAACAACGGCGTTGATAATATACGTGATTTGCGTGACGATGTTATTTATACGGCTTCTGCGGCAAAATATAAAGTATATATCATAGACGAGGTGCATATGCTTTCCGTCGGTGCTTTCAATGCACTGCTCAAAACGCTTGAAGAGCCGCCCGAACACGTCAAGTTTATTCTTGCGACAACGGACGTTCAGAAGCTTCCGCAGACGATTTTATCACGCTGCCAGCGTTTCGATTTCCGTGCGATAAGCACAGAGGATATAAAGGAGCGTATCAAAGATATTATCACGGCGGACGGATATTCCGTTGCGGACGATGCGCTGGAGCTTATATCGGAAATGGCGGACGGGTCTATGCGTGACGGACTCAGCCTTACGGACAGGTGTCTTTCGTTCAAAACAGACGGTCTGACATATGACGACGCAATAAATATACTCGGTGTTACGGACGACAAGCTGAATGCCGAAATGCTGAAAGCTATTGCGGCGGAAAATTCAGGAGAAGCACTTGAGGCTCTGAATACTGCAATTTCGGGAGGAAAAGCCCCGTCAAGAATCGTTGAAGGGCTTATGGAAACAGCAAGAAACGTATTAATGGCACAGCTAATGGAAAGTCCCGAAAATCTTGCGCAGACACGCAAAGTCAAGGAACTGTGCGGACTGCTTACCAAGGAGCAGCTTCTTAATTGCGTAAAGATTTTTTCGGAAACGCTTGACAATATAAAATTTGCCGCAAATAAAAGAATTATTGTGGAAATGGCGTTTATAAAGCTATGTATGCCGATGTTCGAGCTGACGCCCGAGAGCATGGCGCAGCGCATATCCGTACTTGAAAAAAAGGTTGAGGAAGGTATTACGATAAATGTAGCAGCAAAACCCGCCGAGCCGGACAAAAAACCCGGGGTGAAGAAAAATCCTCAAATGGTGAAAATAGAATTCAACGGAAAATATAACGAAAAGAAAAAAGAAATACTTGATGCCGTAAAATCGGAAAATCCGGGTATGGCGGCATTTTTAAAGGCACTTGACATAGCAGGAGAAAACGAAATTATTCTTTTAATCGCAAAAGACGAAAAAGGCGAAAACTCCGTTAATTTTCTAAAATCGGCACCGAATTTCAGAGAAATCTTTTCGGAATGCGTTGAGAAAGTATGCGGCGCAAAGCCGGTGAAAGTCGAATTCGAATGCAATGTTACGGTATCGCAGAATATGTCGCTTATAGAAAAGCTGAAAAGCTACAGCTTCGTTAAAATACATGAATAACAGCTGATAAACAATCACTGTATAAATATTAAATCAAAACATATGAAAGGATGAAAATAATGGCAAAAAAATTCGGAGGATTTCCGGGCGGCGGAATGAATAATATGAACAATATGATAAGACAGGCGCAGAAAATGCAGCAGGAAATGGAAAAAGTTCAGGACGACATGAGCGAGCAGGAGATTGAGGCTTCTGCCGGCGGCGGAATGGTTACCGTTAAAATCACGGGCAAAAAACACGTAAAAGAGGTTATAATAAAACCGGAAGCCGTAGACCCGGACGATATAGAAATGCTGCAGGATTTGGTTGCGGCAGCAATAAACGAAGCCATAACAAAGGCTGAACAGATGATGGAAAGTAAAATGAGTAAATTAACCGGCGGAATCAATCTTCCGGGATTGTTCTGATAACCGGCTCTCAAATGGGCTGTAGTCAAACGATTTTTGAAATCGAAACTTGCTACAGCCCCGGTCTGTTTGCTATGCAATCATTTATTTTAAAAAATTCTTTTAACTTTTTTCTAAAAAACTATTGACTTTTAATAGTTAGTCTCTTTTTGTTGCAGGGTGTATTTTTGTCTTTAACTTAACATTACTGTTTTGAAAGAGAAAAATCTTGTAAATTTCGTGTGAAAAAAAGAACTGAAATATAACAAGACAAATAGCTAAACCTTTGATTTTATGCAGCTTTCACCGTTTGTCTTTATTATACCATAGTGGCACACCTACGCCGTTACAGCATTGCAAGAGGGCGACAACGTAAAAACAGTACAGCAAAATCTCGGTCATGCTACAGCAAGTTTCACACTTGATGTATACGGTCACGTTTCGGAAAAAATGAAACAAGAGAGCGCAGCAAGAATGCAGTCATATTTTGAAAAAATAAATGCGTAAACGAGTTGTAAGGGGTATGAAACATTACAAAAAAGTAAAAAACACTACATATAGTGAAAATAGAGCAAATCCAATACTATATATAGTGTTTTCTGTGGCGGAGAAGTTCAAACTTCTCTCAATATCCTAATCATTCATACACGCAAAATACACGATATGGTTTGATTGTAATTATTCCTTATACGGCACATTAAAATACTCCAAATACTTTTTAAACTTATCCTGTGCCGCAAGGCAGGTATCGGTCAAATAACCTTTTTCATTGTTCCATTCGGACAGACCTCTGTAATAGAACATCTTCAAATCTTCATCAATAATAAACGGAACAATATTATTTTTCAG
>CAKVOK010000006.1 GCA_934792465.1 uncultured Clostridia bacterium
CATCTTAATTTTTTCAGCGGCGGATACAATCCCCCCGCCGAAAACGTTGAATGACGGGGCTAAAGCCCCTTATTGAACTAAATTAAGATGTCCTCCGCCTCTCTCGGCGTCGGGTGACATCTTAATTTTTTCAGCGGCGGATACAATCCCCCCGCCGAAAACGTTGAATGACGGGGCTAAAGCCCCTTATTGAATCAGTCCGCTTTAGGGAGCTTTTTCAGATTCTCGGCAATTTCATCGTCGGTCGGAACATAGTCCGTCATAAGACCGTCGTGGAATTTCTCATATGCAACCATATCAAAATATCCCGTTCCCGTCAGTCCGAATACGATTGTCTTTTCCTCGCCTGTTTCCTTGCATTTCATGGCTTCATCGATTGCAGCCCTGATAGCATGGCTGCTTTCCGGTGCGGGCAGTATGCCCTCGACACGTGCGAACTGCTCCGCCGCTTCGAATACGGCTGTCTGCGGAACGGATACGGCTTCCATAAGTCCGTCATGATACAGCTGCGAAAGCGTTGAACTCATTCCGTGGTATCTCAAACCGCCGGCATGATTCGGCGCAGGTATGAATCCGCTGCCCAGCGTATACATTTTCGCAAGCGGGCAAACCATCCCCGTATCGCAGAAATCGTAAGCGAATTTTCCTCTTGTGAAGCTCGGGCAGGACGAAGGCTCAACGGCGATAATTCTGTAATCGGCTTCACCTCTTAATTTTTCGCCCATAAACGGAGCTATAAGACCGCCGAGGTTTGAACCGCCTCCGGCACAGCCTATTATAATATCGGGTTTTATATCGTATTTATCAAGTGCCGCTTTTGTTTCCAGACCTATAACGGACTGGTGCAGCAACACCTGGTTCAATACACTGCCGAGTACGTAGCGGTAACCCTCCGTTGTCGTAGCTTTTTCCACGGCTTCGGAAATTGCGCAGCCGAGGCTTCCCGTTGTTCCGGGGTGTTCGGCAAGGATTTTTTTGCCTACTTCCGTTTCCATGGACGGCGACGGCGTTACGGAAGCACCGTATGTGCGCATAACTTCGCGGCGGAACGGTTTTTGTTCATACGAAACTTTAACCATGTATACCTTGCAGTCGAGACCGAAATATGAGCAAGCCATGGAAAGCGCCGTGCCCCACTGACCCGCACCCGTTTCCGTGGTAACACCTTTCAACCCCTGTTTTTTAGCGTAATATGCCTGGGCAATTGCGGAATTGAGCTTGTGACTTCCGCTCGTGTTGTTGCCCTCGAATTTATAATAAATCTTTGCCGGTGTATCAAGCTTTTTTTCAAGACAGTATGCCCTCACCAACGGAGACGGTCGATACATCTTGTAGAAGTTTAAAATATCCTCGGGGATTTCAAAATACGGTGTGGTATCGTCAAGCTCCTGGCGAACAAGCTCGCTGCAGAAAACACCCGAAAGTTCTTCCGGTTTCATGGGTTCGAGAGTTCCGGGATTCAGAAGCGGTGCCGGTTTGTTTTTCATGTCGGCTCTGAGATTGTACCAAGCCTTCGGCATCTCGCTTTCTTCAAGATAGATTTTGTACGGAATTTTTTCTTTTGACATAATTCATGTCTCCTTTCTCATTTTTGGGGACAGAATATAAAAAAGCCCGTCCCACAATAATATAATTATTGCCGGGACAGGAAATAAACCTGCGGTGCCACCCTGCTTGACGAATATAATTCGTCCACTCTGTGCGTACTATCATACGCCGACCTTTTTTCACGGAGAGTCCTGCTCCGTCGCACATACTCCAATTAAGTTTCTGATTGCCCTCGGAAGTCCATTCGGTCTTATATTTTCTGCCGCAATCCCACCGCCTGCGGCTCTCTTGAAAGAAAAGGGATAAAACTTACTTACTCTTCCTCATCGGTTTTTTACATCATAGCACAAAAAAATATTTTTGTCAATACGTTTTTTTATTTTCTGCAAATTTAATTAATATTTATTTTGTTCGGCAGCAAATTTTATGAAAAATTATGTCTGTGTCAATATTTGTCGAACGAAAATCGGAATATACTTCCAAAATTTTACAAATTATTCGCTGCAGTTGTAGTATTATAATAACATAAACTATTTAGAGGAATGGAGTTTTTCATTATGTCGGTAAACATGAATACATACAAAAGGGTAAGCACGAAAAAAAACAGGGACGATATATTCGGCACAATGCTTCATGACGGCAGCTTGTTTGCTGCGATTACGGCTATGATGATTTCGAGAGGGTGTATGCTTTCCGTCATAGCGCCGCTCGGTCTTGCGTGGTTTGCGGCGTGGGGCGGAGGTGCGGCGGCATTTGCCGGCTGCGTACTCGGAACGGTTTTTATGGATATGAGCCCCGTGAAGCTTAAATATATAGCGATTATAGGCTTGTATCAGCTGTATCTCAAGCTTTCCAAAAAAGAAAGAAGCTCCGTTTTCAATGCGACTGTCATGTCGCTGATATGCCTCGGAGTCAGTCTGACGGTGAGCATTTTCAGAGGGAATTATATTTACGATGTTGTAATGAGTGTGTTTGAAGCATTGGCAGTCTGGGCGGCGGCTTCCATATTCGCAGGAGCTTCGGAGGTCATAAAGCGCGGCGGACAGGTTATAAATGATGAGGAAACCATATCCCTTGCGATAATGGCGGGAGCGGCGGTTTCCGGCTTGCAGGGACTTAATATATTCATGGTGAAGCCGGCGAACGTGCTTAGTATGTACATAATATTATTCACGGCATACAAGGGCGGAATAGGCGTTTCCGGGGCGGCGGGAGCGGCGCTCGGAATTATAACGGCGATGTCGCAGGGAGATACGCCGGCACTGACGGGCGTGTATGCTTTTGTGGGAATCACGGCAGGCATTGTGAATATGTTCGGCAAGGTCGGCGTTGTTCTGGCGGCGGTTTTTGCAAATTCCGTGTTTTCCGCATACTATTCGTCCTCGACGCTTGTGCTTATCAATGTTGCGGAAATAATTGCGGCAGGTATAATTTTCTATTTTACACCGGAAAGTTTTTTGTGCTTTATAGAAAAAATGACAATAAAAATGCCGCCGTACAACATAGCGAGAGGATATATGCTCAGAATGAGGCTTCAGGCGGAGGAGGCGTTTTCGGAAATTAAAACGGCACTTTGCGGAATGGCACGTGCATTCGAGATAACCTCGGAGGAGGAGAAAAACGCAAGCATAATATGTGAGAGAGCGTCGGCGAGGGTGTGCGAGAAATGTAATCTCAAAAAATATTGCTGGAGCAAAAATTTCAGCGGTACTGCGTCTATGTTCAAGAAAATAATCGAGCTTATCCGCGAGGGCAGAGAAAGCGAAAGCAGCGAGATAATTTCGGGACGGTGCGTTAAAGGCGAGCTGCTTTATGCGAATATAATAGATTTGTGCGCCATTGTCAGCCGTGAGGAAGCGCTGGAAAATAAATCGAGAAAATATATGGGCGGAGCTATAAAGCAATGGGACAGGCTTATAGCCAAGGTGGAGCAAAGGCAAAACAAGATACACTGCCCCGAAAAAGGCTGCGAGATGTCGGCGGTTGCGATAAACCGTGCATTGGGGCTTATGGGGATAATGAAAAACGACGTTGATGTGTTTAAGAATAAAAACGGACTTTACAGCGTTATAATAAAAAGCGAAAAAGAAATCATGTTTGATGTGACATTGCCGGTCGAGGACGTGCTTTCGAGGGCTATGTCGATTATAAGCGAGGAACGCACGGACGAGGGATATATTACGGTTCTCGGCGAAACGCCGGTTTATGAAGCGGAAATCGGCATTATGACCATGGACAAGCAGGGCACGGACGTGAGCGGCGACAGCTGCGAAAGCTTCAGCCTGAACAACGGTATGATGTATTGCGTGATAAGCGACGGCATGGGGAGCGGCAGTGCGGCATCTAAGGAGAGCAGAAACATTACGGGTATTTTCAAGGATTTGATATGCGGAGGATTCACGATGGAGGAAGCGGCGGAGGTTATAAACCTCGGTATGATAAACAAAAAAGGTGATGAGAGCTGCGCCAGCTTCGATGCCGTTTCCGTGAATATGTACAGCGGAGCGGTGACTATGATAAAGGCGGGAGCGGCGGCAACGATAATAAAGACGGACGAAACGAAGATAATAAGACAAAATTCGCTGCCGCTCGGTATTCTCGATATAGATAAATTTGCGGTGAGCTATGCGGAAATCAGCGGCGAAAGCTATATTGTAATGATGACGGACGGCGTTCCGGACAACAAGGGCGAGAGAGAAGCCGGCGAAGAATTTGTGCGGAATATTGTGGACGTATCGGAAAAAATATCGGCGCAGAGTCTGGCGGACAACATCATAGTGTCGTCCGTTGCGGACAAGATGCCGAAAGACGATATGATGGCTGTTGTGATAAAGATTTATCCGAGGGATATGTGAAAACATATTGAATAAAAAACGGAGGATTGGGACATAATGGTAATAAAAAAGGCGGTGGGCACAATACTTAACGGCAAGAAAAACAATGACGATTTGATAGGGCGTGCGCAGGAAATCATAGACAGCTATGTTCTTTTGGAACGCAGGAAAAGACGGACAACGGGCTTGATGGATATAGTGTTATGGGGGCTTGTTGCCGCAGCGGTTGCACTCACTTTATTTCTATACATTTATTTAAGGCGATAAGAGGGCGTATGCCCCCTTATCGCCTTGTGTCTTTTTGCATATGAAATATCTCCATATAAATAAAATGACTCGGCGTGGTCCGCATTGTAAAGAGGCGTGCCGAGTTCTGTTAATATATATTATATCATAAAAGCAATACTGCGCAAGCAGTTTGTATTCATTAAAATGATAACAATAAATCTACCTTATCGTTGTGCCGATAGGCACTATAATATTTTATAGATTTATTATATCATAAAAATAAAAAAAATCAACCCCCCTTTTAAAAATAGTTAAAATTTGTAGAAAACCAACAAATTGTTGCTTGATTTATTAAGTGATATTTTATAGGGTTTTTCCTTGAATTATTTTTTTCGGCAGGATAAATCCTCGTAATTGACAAGGATAATATCATCGCCGACCTTTTCTATGTTGTTCCAAGGGATAATGTGGTCGTTTGCGCCGCCGCTGAAAAAGTTGAAAAAACTGCCGCTGTTCGGTACGATAATGGATTCTATTGCCCCGGATTCGTAGTCTATTTCAACGTCGCTGACGAAACCGAGCCGCTTTCCGCTGTTTATGCTTATTACTTCTTTATTTTTAAAATCTGCGCTTTTATGCATTATAAAACGCCCTCCTTAAACTTTTTTTTAAATTATATTAAAATATACGTTGATTTTTTTGAAAAAATGTTATATAATATATGTGTAGTTAAACAAGGAGGAAGCAGCGAAGGAGAAAAGCTGCCGAATATAATAATGATTTCTTATATAAAAGGTAAGGTTACGGCCGCAAAAAGCGAATATGCCGTGATAGAATGTAACAACATAGGCTTTAAGGTGTATATGCCGTTTTCGCAAAGCTCCGCATTGCCGGGCGGCGAGGTTACGGTATACACATATATGTACATACGTGAAGGAATTATGGATTTGTACGGGTTTTCGGGCGAAGAAAGCCTGGAGCTTTTTGAAATACTTATCGGCGTGTCGGGCGTGGGTCCGAAAGCGGCGATCGGTATGCTCGATACGCTTTCGCCGTCGGCGATAATATCGTCGATTACGTCGGGAGATTTTAAAACCCTTACGAAAGCACCCGGAATAGGTGCGAAAATCGCACAGAGAATAGTGCTGGAGCTTTCGTCCAAACTGAAAAAATTCAATGTCGAAGCAGTGCCGGAAGCGGAGATTTCCAAGGAATCGGATATGACGTTTGAGATTATGGGAGCACTTATTTCTTTGGGATACGGCGAAAATGACGCAAAATCCGCAGCGGCGAGCGTGACGGATGCGAAAAATGTATCGGACGGAATTAAAAAAGCATTGAAATATTTGATGTAGCTTATGTATATACAAGTTTTGCGGAACGGCTTACAGCCTGTTTTCGCATTCCGGGTGCGTCTGTATGCGTTTGCACTGATGAATACCGCCATTATATATAAATAAATTAATATAAATCGGAGGAAAATATGGAAGATATACGTTCGGTTACGGGAAATTTCATAAACGAGGATTCCGAGATTGAATATTCCCTAAGACCGAAAACCCTGAACGAATACGTGGGGCAGGAAAAAATTAAAGAAAATTTAAACGTGTTTATAGACGCCGCAAAGGGCAGGGGAGAATGTCTTGACCACGTTCTGCTGTACGGGCCTCCCGGACTCGGAAAAACGACGCTTGCCGGCATTATAGCTTCCGAGATGAACGTTAATATACGTATAACGTCCGGCCCGGCAATAGAAAAACCCGGCGACCTTGCGGCAATACTTACAAACCTTTCGCCGAACGATATTCTTTTCGTTGACGAAATACATAGATTAAGCCGAAGCGTCGAAGAAATTCTTTATCCGGCAATGGAGGATTTCGCACTTGATATAATCATAGGAAAAGGCCCGTCCGCAAGGTCGATTCGCCTTGATTTGCAGCCGTTTACGCTGATAGGAGCGACAACGAGGGCAGGTCAGCTCACCTCACCTCTGCGCGACAGATTCGGCATGATTATGCGGCTCGAAATATACACTCCGGAGGAGCTGTGCAAGATAGTAAAGCGTTCCGCCGGCATACTCGGTGTAGGCATTGAAGATTTCGGCGCACTCGAAATAGCACGCCGTTCGAGAGGAACTCCCCGAATCGCAAACAGACTTGTGAAACGAGTGAGGGATTTTGCGGAAATCAAGGGAAACGGAGTTATTACGGCAGAAATTGCCGATATGGCACTGAATATGCTGGAAATAGACAGCCTTGGACTCGACGGTACGGACAAGCGCATGATAATGACGATAATCAGACATTTCGGCGGAGGCCCCGTGGGGCTCGATACGCTTGCCGCAACGATAGGCGAAGAGCCTGCGACTATTGAGGACGTGTACGAGCCGTATCTTATGCAGCTCGGATTTTTGAACAGAACTCCGAGAGGGCGTATGGCGACGGCTTCCGCATACAACCATTTCGGCATACTGTTTCCGGGGCAGTAATCCCTCGGAAAATATACCGTTCATAACCATGTCAAAAACAATATAGCCGT
Source organism: uncultured Clostridia bacterium (assembly GCA_934792465.1). Lineage (GTDB taxonomy): Bacteria > Bacillota > Clostridia > RUG12999 > RUG12999 > CAKVOK01. The sequence goes on from CAKVOK010000006.1 coordinate 7,149, forward strand.
ATTAAAAATAAGCATTTTACAAAGTGAAAAAAGTATGTTAAAATAATAACAAAGTCCGAAGTAACACAGCATACTTTTGATTTTCATTAAAATGTAAAGGAGAAATTCATATGGTTAGAAATTATGGAACGGTAGACAGTGTGGAAACTCTTGAAAAGGCATTGAAAGAGCTTAAATCGGCACAGGAAAAGTTCGCTTCGTTCACACAGGAACAGGTAGACAAAATATTCCTGGCTGCCGCCATTGCCGCAAATAAACAGAGAATCCCCCTTGCAAAAATGGCTGTTGAAGAAACGGGAATGGGTGTGCTTGAGGACAAGGTTATTAAAAACAACTATGCAAGCGAATATATTTATAACAGATACAAAAATGTAAAGACCTGCGGAATTATCGAGGAAGATAAGGCATTCGGCATTAAAAAAATCGCAGAGCCGATAGGCGTTATAGCCGCCGTAATCCCTACGACAAATCCGACGTCAACCGCAATTTTCAAAACGCTTATAGCGCTCAAAACGAGAAACGGTATTATAATCAGTCCGCATCCCCGTGCGAAGAAAAGCACGATAGAAGCCGCAAAGACGGTGCTTGAAGCGGCTGTTGAAGCCGGTGCGCCGGAGGGCATTATCCGCTGGATAGACGTACCCTCGCTGGAGATGACAAACCTCGTTATGAAAGAGGCGGACATTATCCTTGCGACAGGCGGTCCGGGCATGGTAAAAGCCGCATATTCGAGCGGAAAACCGGCACTCGGCGTGGGAGCGGGAAATACACCGGCAATCATAGACGAAACGGCGGATATTACGCTTGCCGTCAATTCTATTATCCATTCAAAGACGTTTGACAACGGCATGATATGCGCTTCCGAACAGTCGGTGATTGTTTCGGACAAGATATATTCCGCCGTGAAAAAGGAATTTACGGCGAGAGGCTGTTATTTTTTAACGGCGAACGAAACGGAGAAAGTAAGAAAAACAATTATAATAAACGGTGCGCTGAACGCTAAGATAGTGGGTCAGCCGGCTGCGAAAATCGCTGCACTTGCAGGGGTTACCGTGCCGGAAAGCACAAAAATCATAATAGGAGAGGTTACAAGCGTCGAATTGAGCGAGGAATTTGCTCACGAAAAGCTTTCGCCCGTACTTGCAATGTACAAATCGAAAAGCTTTGAGGACGCTTTGAATAAAGCCGAACAGCTCATAGCAGACGGCGGTTACGGGCATACATCGTCCGTATATATAGATGAAAAAACGGAACAGGCGAAACTCAGCGAATTTGCGGAACGCATGAAAACCTGCCGAATCCTCGTGAACACTCCGTCGTCGCACGGCGGAATAGGCGATATATACAACTTCAAACTCACACCGTCGCTGACTCTCGGCTGCGGAAGCTGGGGCGGAAACTCAGTGTCGGAAAACGTGGGTGCGCTTCACCTTATAAATATAAAAACGGTTGCGGAAAGAAGGGAAAATATGCTGTGGTTCAGAGCTCCGGAAAAGGTTTATATAAAGAAAGGCTGTCTGCCTGTTGCGCTTGACGAATTGAAAACCGTCATGAACAAGAAAAAAGCCGTTATCGTAACAGATTCGTTCCTGTATCATAACGGATATACGAAACCGATTACCGATAAACTCGATGAAATCGGCATAACGCATACAACGTTTTTCGATGTTGCGCCCGACCCTACGCTCGAATGTGCGAAAAACGGCGCAATGCTCATGAAATCCTTTGAACCGGACGTTATTATAGCGGTCGGCGGAGGCAGCGCCATGGACGCCGCAAAGATAATGTGGGTGCTGTATGAGCATCCGGAAGCGGATTTCATGGATATGGCAATGCGTTTTATGGATATAAGAAAACGTGTGTACACGTTCCCGAAAATGGGCGAAAAGGCATATTTCATCGCTGTTCCGACATCTGCCGGAACGGGAAGCGAGGTAACGCCGTTCGCCGTTATCACAGATGAAAAAACGGGTGTGAAATATCCGCTTGCGGATTATGAGCTTATGCCGAAAATGGCTATAGTTGACGCCGATATGCATATGTCCGCACCGAAAGGACTGACAAGCGCTTCCGGCATAGACGCCGTGACACACGCTCTCGAAGCGTATGCTTCCATGATGGCAACGGAGTTTACGGACGGTCTGGCACTCGAAGCATTGAAAACAATATTTAAATATCTGCCCCGTGCATACGACAACGGTCCGAACGACCCCGAAGCACGTGAAAAAATGGCGAATGCCGCAACAATGGCAGGTATGGCGTTTGCGAACGCATTCCTCGGAGTGTGCCACTCCATGGCGCACAAGCTCGGTGCTTTCTTCCATCTGCCGCACGGCGTTGCGAATGCGCTGATGATAAACGAGGTTTTGAGATTCAACGCAAGCGAAACACCGGCGAAAATGGGTACGTTTCCGCAGTATGCATATCCGCATACGCTCGAAAGATATGCGCAGGTTGCGGATGCACTCGGCATAAAGGGCAAGAACAATGCGGAGAAATTAGACGGACTTGCGGAAGCAATTACCGAATTGAAACACAAAATCGGCATAAAGGATACGATAAGGGAATACGGCATTGACGAAAAAGAATTTTCGGAAAAGCTTGACGAAATGTCCGAGCTGGCATTCGACGACCAGTGTACGGGCGCAAATCCGAGATATCCGCTTATAAGCGAAATTAAACAGATGTATATTAACGCATATTACGGGGGCGAAAAAGTTTGAAAAAATTGCCCATAGCACTGCTTTTTGTTCGGGGCGGTACAAAAAGGTACAGCACCGCTCACGGCAAAACAGCACTATAACTAAATTTCTTTCAAACTTGGTTTTGTGTCTTGCGGCACGGAAAGGAAGGGTCATAATGAAGCTTGATAAGGTAATCGCTGTCAGAACCGATAAAACGGTGTATAAAGACGGAGATAAAGTTATTAAAATATTTAACAATAATTATTCAAAAGCAAATATATTGAACGAAGCATTGAACCAGGCGAGAGTTGAGGAAACGGGACTTAATGTCCCAAGCCTCCTCGAAGTCACGAAGATTGACGGAAAATGGGCGATAGTTACGCAGTTTATCCCCGGAAAGACGCTTGAAATGCTTATGAAAGAAAATCCGGACAAACGTGACGAATATGTCAATTTGTTTGTTGATATACAAAAAGAAATTCTCGGCAAAAGAGCACCGATGCTGAATAAGCTTACCGAGAAAATGCAGATGAAAATCTCGGCTGCGAATCTCGATGCGGCCATAAAATATGAGCTGCATACACGTCTTGACGCAATGCCGAGGCATAAAAAGGTGTGCCACGGAGATTTTAACCCAAGCAATATCATAATAACGGACGAGGGCGTGCCGTATGTGCTGGATTGGTCGCACGTTACGCAGGGCAACGGCGCAGCGGACGCCGCCAGGTCATACCTACTGTTTTGGCTTGCAAAAGAGATAAATACGGCGGAAAAATATCTTGATTTGTTCTGTGAAAAAACGGAAACAAAGAAACAGTATGTGCAGAAATGGATACCCATAGTTGCGGCTTCGCAGCTGACGAAAGGCAACGAGAATCAGAGAACATTTCTTATGCACTGGATAGATGTTGTGGACTATGAGTGATAGCTAAATTCGCACCCCAAGGGCACTTCTTCCCTACACTGCGTTGCGGTCAGGGCGCCTATCGGCGAGCTAAATGTGCGTTGCACGCTAAATTGAACTACGTTCAGCTAAATGTGTTGCACACGCTAAAAAGGCGAATTTAATTTAGCTGTTTCGCAAGAAATAATTTAGCTATCGAATGAAATGAGATAATTTAGCTTTGCACGACAGTGCAAAATTTAGCTGATGTACACTCCGTAGAGGCAGATATTGTCCGCCCGAAATGGTTGCCGAACGATAAAAACGGGCGGATGCTATCCGCCCCTACAATGTCGGTGCGCCTGCGGGAGCAAGTGCAGACCTACAACCCCTCAGTCACCTACGCTGACAGCTCTACCAAGGCACGCCTACGTATGCCGCAGACCTACAACCCCTCAGACGGCATACGCCGCCAGCTCCCCTTACACAGGGGAGCCTATAGGTGTAAGTGCAGACCCAATTCAGCGGCACAGACTAAAGCCTCCCTTGTGTAAAGGGAGGGGGACCGCCTGTGGCGGTGGAAGGGTTGTAATAACGGCACAAAACCTAACAAAGTACGCAAAAAAATTAAAATATAAAAAATATACTGCCGAAATTCGGCGGGGAATGGAGTTTTGAAAATGAAAGTTACAATTTGCATAGGAAGCTCATGTCATCTGAAAGGGTCAAGACAGGTAATAGATTCGCTGCAGACCCTTGTTGCTGAAAACAATCTTGCGGATAAAGTGGAGCTTTGCGGAGCATTCTGCATGAAAAACTGCGTAAACGGCGTCAGCGTAAAGGTTGACGGCGAGCTTTTCTCGGTGTCGGCAGATAACGTAAAAGATTTTTTTGACGACCAGATTTTAAGCAAGGTTAAATAATTCCGGCGTAAAGCCTCTGCCCCTTATAACTAAATTAAGATGTCCTCCGCCTCTCTCGGCGGCGGATTCCGCTTAATTTTTTTCAGCGGCGGGATACAATCTCCCGCCGAAAACGTTGAATGACGGGGCTAAAGCCCCTTATTTAAGGGAAATAAAAGAGAAAAGGAGTGGCATATATGCCTGAATGTTTGCAGACAAAAAAATCCAACTGCAAAAACTGTTATAAATGTATAAGATACTGTCCCGTGAAATCGCTTAAATTTACAGACGGACAGGCTCATATCATAAGAAATGAATGTGTACTCTGCGGCGAGTGCTACGTAGTCTGTCCCCAGAACGCAAAGCAGATAAGAGATGATGTCCCGGAAGCAAGGAAGCTTATAGCGGACGGCGGAAAGGTCTTTGCGAGTATTGCTCCGTCTTATGCCGCAAGGTATCACGGAAAAAATATTGCCGATATTCGTGCGGCGCTTAAAAAACTCGGTTTTTACGATGTCCGGGAAACCGCTGTAGGTGCCGCTATAGTAAAGAAAGAATACGAACGTATGGTGAGAGAAAAGGAAAGCGATATTATAATATCGTCCTGCTGCCATACGGTAAATTCGCTTATAGCAAGACATTTTACAAATGCTTTGCCGTATCTTGCAAAGGTGCTTTCGCCGATGCAGGCGCACGCAAAGAGAATAAAAGAGGAAAACGAGGGTGCAAAGGTTGTTTTCATAGGTCCTTGCATATCCAAAAAACAGGAAGCGGAGAAATATCCCGGCTATGCCGATACGGTGCTTACTTTTGAGGAACTGGATAAGTGGCTTGCAGAGGAGGGCATTACGATAGAAAGCGGAAACAAGGACGATTTCAACGGCAGAACACGTATATTTCCGACCTCCGGCGGTATTCTTGCCAGTATGGACAAACAGGAGGACGTTACCTACCTCGTGGTAGACGGTATGGAAAACTGTATAAATGCGCTTACGGATATCGAAAACGGCGAGATTAAAAATTGCTTCATAGAGATGTCGGCGTGCAGCGGCAGCTGTATTTCCGGCCCGGTGCTGAAAAGAACGCATCAGAATCCGCTGGAAAATCTGCTTGAAATCAAAAAAGGCGCAGGCAAGACAGACTTCGGAGTTGAAGCGGAGAAGGATTTGTTTAAAGATATTTCGTTTGAGGGTATTTCGGCATCTGTTATGCCGGGCGAAGCGGAAATCAAGGAAATTCTGCGCAAAATGGGTAAGACAGACCCCGAAAAAGAGCTGAACTGCGGCAGCTGCGGATACAGCACGTGCCGCGAAAAGGCGATTGCCGTGTTCAAGGGCAAAGCAGACCTCACGATGTGCCTGCCGTTCCTGAAGGACAAGGCGGAAAGCTTCTCGGATGCGATTATCGGCAATACCCCGAACGGCATAATCGTTCTTGACGACAGCCTTAATATACAGCAGATAAACAGAGCGGCGAAAAAGATTCTGAATCTGCCGCCGAGTACAAACGTATTGAACGAGCCTGTTGTGAGAATCCTCGACCCGGTTGACTATGTTATGGCACTCAATGAGGAAAAAAACGTTTTCGACAATAAAAAATATCTTGCCGAATATTCAAAATATATAGAAGAAACGATTATATACAACAAGGAATATAAAATTCTTATGATTTTCATCAAGGATATAAGCGAGGAAGAAAAAATCAAAAACAGCAAGAATGTTCAGAGCAAAGCGGCTGTGGAGATTACGGATAAGGTAATCGAAAAACAGATGAGAGTTGTTCAGGAAATAGCCTCGCTTCTCGGCGAAACAACGGCAGAAACCAAAATTGCGCTTTTAAAACTGAAGGAGACATTGAATGATGAATAATTTATGCGTGGATATAGCCTCCAGAAGTCTTATAAAATATGAAGAAGAGCTGTGCGGAGATATGGTGCAGATTGTGCGTGACGGCGATTCGTCCGTACTTGTGCTTTCGGACGGACTGGGCAGCGGAGTTAAGGCGAATATATTGGCAACGCTCACCTCGAAGATTATTTCCACTATGATTGCCGAAAAAATGAGTATAGAAGAATGTGTAAACACCGTGGTTTCCACACTGCCGGTGTGCAAAACGAGAGGCGTTGCATATTCTACGTTTACGATTATCAAGGTCACGAACAACAGCTATGCGGAAATTATTCAGTATGACAACCCGAAGGTAATACTCCTGCGAAACGGCGAAAATTATGAATTTCCGACAACTACGAAGATAATTGCCGGAAAGGAAATTATCGAGGGTAAGGTTAAGCTTGAAGAAAACGATATATTCGTTGCCATGAGCGACGGCGCTGTATATGCCGGCGTGGGAATGACTCTGAATTACGGCTGGCAGCGTGAAAATATAATCGAGTTTTTGGAAGGAAACTATTCGCCGAATCTGAGCGCACAGGGCGTGGCTTCGCTCACTGCGGACGCCTGCGATGATTTGTACGGGCACAAACCCGGTGATGATACGACGATAGCCTGCATAAAGGTGCGTGAGAGAAAGGTTGTGAATCTGCTTTTCGGACCTCCGAGAAATCCCGACGACGCAAACACCATGATGGCACTGTTTTTTGCCAAAAAGGGACGGCATATAATCTCCGGCGGAACAACGTCGTCGATTGCGGCGAAATATCTCGGCCGCAGACTGGAAACGGGGATAGATTACATAGACCCCGAAATACCGCCGACCGCAAAGATAGAGGGCGTAGACCTCGTGACGGAGGGCGTTATAACGCTCAGCCGTGTGCTTGATTATGCCAGGGATTATGCGGACAAAAACGAGATGCATGCAAACTGGCAGAACAAGAAAGACGGTGCTTCGCTCATAGCGAATATGCTTTTTGAAGAAGCAACGGATATTAATTTTTATATCGGCCGTGCCGTGAATCCGGCGCATCAGAATCCCAATCTGCCGATAGGGTTTAATATAAAAATGCAGCTTGCCGAGCAGCTCGGCGAAACGCTTAAAAAAATGGGTAAGACCGTAAATGTAAGTTATTTTTAAAAGGGTGAATAAATATGAAACTTAGAAAATTCGATACGAATGTGCAGTATCTGAAATATAAGGTGCTGCGTGAAGTGGCAAGATGCGCATGGAACGGTAACCTGCAAACGGGCATTATGGATATACCGAAAATCATTGTGCCTGGCAAGGAATCCACAATGCGCTGCTGCGTGTACAAGGAAAGAGCCATCGTACAGGAAAGAATCAAGCTCGCAATGGGCGGAGATAAGAGCAATCCGAACGTGATTGAGGTAATAGATATAGCGTGCGACGAATGTCCCGTCAGCGGATACGACATAACGGAAGCGTGCCGCGGCTGTATCGCTCACCGCTGCGAAAGTGCCTGTAAGATGAATGCGATTTCGTTCGACCATCATCAGAAAGCGATTATCGACAAATCGAAATGCGTGAACTGCGGTGCGTGCGCAAAGGTTTGTCCGTACAGCGCAATTATAAACAGAAAGCGTCCGTGTGAAAATGCCTGTAAGATAGGCGCAATTCATATGGCGGCGACAAAGGAAGCGGAGATTGACAACGAAAAATGTATCGCCTGCGGTGCGTGCGTGTATCAGTGTCCGTTCGGTGCGATAATAGACAAATCCTATATCCTCGACGTTATAAATATTTTGAAAGGCAGCGAGGAAAATAAGAAATATAAGGTGTATGCGGTAATAGCTCCGTCCATATCGGGGCAGTTCTCGTATGCCAAGCTTGGACAGATAATAACGGGTATAGAGAAGCTCGGATTTTATCATGTTGTAGAAGCGGCACTCGGCGCGGATATAGTTGCGTATGCGGAATCGAAAGAGCTTGCGGAATGTGACGGCTTTTTGACGAGCTCGTGCTGCCCGGCGTTCGTAAGCTATGTGGAAAAATATTTCCCGAAACTCAAAGACCATATTTCGCACAACCTTTCGCCTATGGCATCGATTGCGAAGTATATGAAAGAGAAAGACCCAGACTGCAAGATAGTGTTCGTTGGACCTTGCACGGCGAAAAAAGCGGAATTCCAAAAAGAAACCGTTGCGCCGTATATAGATTCGGTTATAACGTTCGAGGAGCTTCAGGCGCTGTTCGACAGCCGTGATTTCGATATTACGGATTTCGAGGAAAAATCACTTGACAACGCTTCGTATTTCGGACGTATTTTCGCAAGGAGCGGAGGTCTTGCCGAAGCCGTTGCGGAGGGTCTGAAAGAGCATGAAGTTACCGATTTTGAATACAAGCCGATTTCGTGCAACGGCATATCGGAATGTAAGATTGCATTGCTCAAGGCTTCGAGAAATCTGCTGCCGAACAACTTTATTGAGGGTATGGCCTGTGTGGGCGGCTGCATAGGCGGTGCCGGATGCCTGACACATGAGGAAAAGAACAAAAAGGATATTGATAAATACGGCGAGGAAGCACTCGAAAAGACGATTAAGGACGCAATCAGCGTATTGAAATAAGATATATAAAGCTAAATTCGCACAGCGAATTTAATTTAGCTGTTTCGCAAGAAACAATTTAGCTGTCGAGTGAAACGAGATAATTTAGCTTTGCACGACAGTGCAAAATTTAGCTAATGCTTATACCGCTACCTACAACCCCTCAGTCGGCTTTGCCGCCAGCTCTACCAAGGCACGCCTACGTATGCCACAGGCATTACTCTGGTGCCCTTACACAGGGGAGCCTATAGAAGTATGTGCGAACCTAAGTGGGTGCCCTTACACAGGGGAGCCTATCAAAGTCAGTGCAAACCTCATTCAGTGGCACAGACTAAAGCCTCCCTTGTGTAAAGGGAGGGGGACCGCCCGTGGCGGTGGAGGGATTGTAAAATGCGGCACAGACCAAAGCTTCCGGGGACTGCGTCAGTGGTGGAAGGGTTGTCAAAAGCCTATATAAGGCGGTTGATGAAAGGCATTTTTATGAAATCAATACAAACAAATTTAAAGGTTGACAAAATTTGAAAAGTATGATATAATAATTTTGCCAAATAATCTTAATTTAATTTTTAGGGACTTTTTTATTTTATAAAATAAGTCTTGATTTGTTATGTATATTTTACTTACCGAGGTAATAGCCGAATAAAATAATGTAAATAATAAAAAATCAAATAATTCATCAAATGCTATTTTGTTAAAAAATGCAAATTCCGCTATTTGATGAATTATTTATGGTTTTATTTTGTTGTTTATTAAGTTAATATACGACACTGAAATATCCTTAATAATTAATTGAGATTGTTTGGCGACAATAGGAGTTTGCGTTTTTTGTGCGCTTGCTTCGGTTGGCGCACTTTTTTATTATGTGCGTACTCCGCAGCGGGAGCACAAAAGCGGCTCCCGAAGCCGGTTGCTAAACTGAACAGAACAGACAGGGAACGATTTCGGGTCGTTCCCTGTCTGTTTTGTCTGTCACGAATTAGTTAGTTGTTGAGAATTTCTAAAAGTTGATTTGGCGTAACGATAAATGCTTTGTCGGGAAAGTGTTTTATATTACCTGTCACAAGGTATGCGTCTTTGTCTTGTTTTTCAAGCACTGCCTCGTAAAACGGCAAGTCCTTCATATCCGGCAAAATTTCACCCGATGCATTCGGTTTAACGAAAACCCCGTTTTGTTCTATAACAGACAATAAAATGTTTATTGATTCGTCCGAAAAATTAAATTTTTTACGGTGAAGAACATTATCATATTCATCTATGATTTCTGCGGTGTATAAAGGAATAATATCTTCAGAAAATATTTTGTTGACTACTTGAACGGTTGCTGCGTCATCATGACTTGAAAGCAATGCGGAAACCAAAACATTTGTATCAATTACCGTATAGCACTTCATTTGTCTGCCTCGCCGTATCTTGCTTTTCTGATTTCGGCATTTATTTCGTCAAGTGTCAAATCCTGAACCCCGCTATTTTTTGCCTGCTCTCGGAGTTCAAAAAAAGCTTTTTTTCCGTCCGACAAGCTTATATCTTTTTTCGGTGATGTAATTTCAAAAGGAATACGCCTTTCACGTACAACAGCTTTGGCAAAAACATTAAATGCCGTCGTTGCATTCATTCCGAAATCCGAGCATAAATCGTCAAATTGCTTTTTTAAATTTTCGTCCATTCTCACACTGAAAGTTGCTTGTGCCATACTGCACACCTCCTATACTATTATTATATACAAATTGACTTAAAAAGTCAATAGTTTTTAACCTATCAGGTTATATTTTATGAAATATTATTTAAAATTATTAATGCATCTGATAAATATAAGCGTACCGATTAAATTATTTTGCCGTCCTGTTTCGCAAAAGCGGTTGTCCGGCACGAATTATTTTAGTGATAATCAACAAAAAATCAAATATCTATTGAAAGAATCGCTTATTTATGGTATACTTATATCAAAAAAGAAAAGGGTGGAATTATGTGGATTGCGGATAATTGGAAAAATTTCGAGGTGCTTGATGCAAAAGACGGTGAAAAGCTTGAACGCTGGGGGAATATTATATTAAGACGTCCCGATCCGCAGGTTATATGGAAATATCCGCTGAATCCGCAGCTTTGGAACAATGCGGCTGCCGTGTATCACAGAAGCAACACGGGCGGCGGAAACTGGGAAATCAAAAGCAAGATTCCGCCGAGATGGGAAATAGAATATAAAAATCTTACGTTTAATATAAAAACAATGGGATTTAAGCATACCGGGCTTTTCCCGGAACAGGCTGTGAACTGGGATTTTGTAACCGATAAAATAAAGGAATCCGGCAGAACGGACATAAAGGTTCTGAACCTATTCGCATACACGGGAGCGGCAACGGCTGCTGCGGCTGCAGCAGGTGCTGCGGAGGTTGTCCATGTCGATGCCGCAAAAGGCATGGTGGCTTGGGCAAAGGAAAACATAGAATCGTCCGGTCTGGGCAAAAAATATGTGAGGTTTATAGTTGACGATGTGCTTAAATTCGTGCATAGAGAAAGCAGACGCGGCAGAAAATATGATATTATAATAATGGATCCGCCGTCATACGGCAGAGGTCCGTCCGGGGAAATATGGAAACTCGAAAACGAACTGTACGGCCTCATAACCTCGTGTATCGGGATTATGAGCGAAAATCCCGTTGCGATGATAGTTAATTCGTATACTACGGGGCTCTCGCCGAGCGTTGTTTCAAATATAATGAAAATGACGGTCTGCGAAAAATTCGGCGGCAAAGTAACCGCCGATGAAATAGGACTTCCCATAAAAGATTCCGAGATTGTGCTTCCGTGCGGAGCAACGGGCAGATGGGAATTTGGAAGGTAATCCGAATGATAGAGATAAAAGATTTAAAATTCACATACGAGGGAGAAACTTCTCCGGCATTAAAAGGCGTTACGCTGAATATAAAAGAGGGCGAATTTATCGCCGTTTTGGGGCATAACGGCAGCGGAAAATCCACGCTTGCAAAGCACCTGAACGGAATACTCACACCGGAAAGCGGAAGCGTAACCGTGGACGGACTCGACACCGCAGACGAAAACAATCTTTGGGAAATCCGCAAAAAGGTCGGCATGGTTTTTCAGAATCCGGACAACCAAATGGTTGCGACAGTGATTGAAGAGGAAGTAGCGTTCGGCCCGGAAAACCTGGGTATCGAGCCGCAGGAAATCCGCCGCAGGGTTGATTTTGCGCTGAAAGCCGTAGGTATGGAAAAGTATAGGAACGAAAGCCCGAACAATCTTTCCGGAGGGCAGAAACAACGTATTTCAATTGCCGGAATTATAGCCATGATGCCGGGGTATATCGTCCTGGATGAGGCGACGGCGATGCTCGACCCTAAGGGCAGAAAAGAAGTAATGGAAACTGTGCGCTATCTGAACCGTGAATTCAAAATATCCGTAATTCTGATTACGCATTATATGGAAGAAGCGGTCGCAGCGGACAGGGTTGTCGTAATGGACGACGGCGAAATAATAATAGACGATACTCCGCAGATGACGTTCGCAAACGTTGCGCTGCTGAAAAGCGTCGGACTGGACGTTCCGCAGCCTACGGAGCTTATGTTCAGGCTGCGCGGAAACGGAATATATTTAAGGCACGATTTGCTGACGCCGGAGGACTGTGCGGCGGAAATAATCCGTGCGCTTGAGGGTGAAAAAAATGCTGATTAAGCTTGAAAATATCGAATATAAGTATATGCCGGGAACTCCGTATGAGCAAACGGCGCTTAAAAACATTAATCTTGAAATCAAAAGCGGCGAGTTTCTCGGACTTATCGGGCATACCGGCAGCGGAAAATCCACGCTGATTCAGCAGCTGAACGGATTGCTGAAGCCTACCGCCGGCAGCATTTACGTTGACGGGAAAAACATTGCCGACAAGGATTTGAAGCTGCGTGAGCTGCGGTTTAAAGTGGGACTGGTTTTTCAGTATCCGGAATATCAGCTTTTCGACGAAACCGTGGAAAAGGATATTTCGTTCGGCCCTCGGAATATGGGTCTTTCGGAAACGGAGATTGAAGAACGTGTGAAAGAGGCAATGAAGCTTGTGGGACTTAGTGAAAAGCTCAAGGACAAATCGCCGTTCGAACTTTCCGGCGGGCAGAAACGCCGAACGGCAATAGCCGGGGTGCTTGCCATGAATCCGGAAGTGCTTATTCTGGACGAACCTGCCGCAGGGCTTGACCCGAAAGGCAGAAACGATATTTTATCGCAGATTGAATATATGCACAAAAAAAGGGATATGACTATAATTCTCGTTTCGCACAGCATGGAGGACATTGCGAAATATGCCGACCGTGTAGTCGTTATGAAAGACGGCGGTATTGCGGCGCAGGGCAGTGCGGACGAAATCTTTGCGATGAGAGAAAGACTCGCAGATATAAACCTCGATGTTCCGCAGATTACAAAGGTTGCGGATATTTTGAGAAAAAAAGGCTGCGGTTTGCCGGAAAATATATACACGGTGGACAGTGCCGTGAACGAAATAATGAAGCTTTTTGAAAAAAGGAATGGTTCTTGAAATGCTTAAAGATATAACGATTGGGCAGTTTTTGCCGGGCAATTCCGTTGTACACCGGCTCGACCCCAGGACGAAAATAGCGCTTGTGTTCGCATTTATAATAATGATTTTTATGCTGAACAACATAGTGGCGTATATCCCTGTCGCATTGCTGCTTTTTGCGGTCACGGCAACGGCGAAAATACCGCTCAAAATGATTTTGAAGAGCCTGAAACCGCTGTTGTTTTTTATAATAATAACCGCTGTTATAAACCTGTTTTTGACGGACGGACGTGTGGTTTTCAGACTGGGATTTTTAAAAATTACGCATGAAGGCATAATAATGACGGTGCAAATGGCGCTCCGCTTAGTTTTTCTCGTTGCCGGAACAAGCATACTTACGTATACGACGTCGCCGATTGTGCTGACGGACGGCATAGAAAGCATATTGAAACCGCTGAAAGTTATAAAAGTGCCGTCGCACGAAATTGCGATGATGATGACTATAGCTCTGAGATTTATACCTATTATAATAGACGAAACCGATAAGATAACGAAAGCGCAGGCGGCGAGAGGAGCAGACTTTGAATCGGGCAATATTTTGCAGAGGGCAAAAGCGCTTGTGCCGATTCTCGTGCCGCTGTTTATAAGCGCATTCCGCCGTGCGGACGATTTGGCGATAGCCATGGAATGCCGCTGCTATAGGGGCGGAGAAAACAGAACGAAGCTGAAACAGCTTAAAATGAGCCGTGCGGATTTCGGCGCATTTGCTGTTACGGCTGCCGTTTTTGCCGTTATATTTATCGTTAATTTCAAATTGCATATCGGAGTTTAAGATGAGGAATATTAAGCTTTTAATTTCATATGACGGCACGGCGTATCATGGGTTCCAGATACAGAAAAATGCCGTAACGATACAGGAAATGCTGGAAACTGTGCTCCGCAGCCTGACGGGCGAGGAAACTGCCGTCACGGGGTGCAGCAGAACGGACGCCGGAGTGCATGCGGTAAATTATGTGTGCAATTTCAGGTCGAATACGGGTATACCGTGCGACAAGCTGCCGTATGCCCTGAATACACGTCTGCCGGAGGATATTTCGTGTATGGCGGCGGAGGAAGCGGACGAGGATTTCCACGCACGTTTTTCGGCGAAATCGAAAATATATGTGTATAAGATATACAATGCACCGCTGCGAAATGCGCTGAGATATAAATACAGCTGGCATTATCCGTATAAAATTGACGTAAATCTTATGAAGCAGGCTTGCGGATATTTACTCGGTGAGCATGATTTTACGGCGTTTATGGCGAGCGGAGGTCAGCAGAAAACAACGGTAAAAACAATATATTCGCTTGAAGTTTCGGACAGCGGACATGATATTGAAATAAAGATTCACGCAAACAGCTATCTGTATAATATGGTACGGATAATCGCCGGGACGCTTGTGTATATCGGCAACGGCAAAATAGAACCGAACGAGCTTGAGGATATTATAAAGAGCGGCGACAGAACACGTGCCGGGATAACGGCGCCGCCGCAGGGATTGTTTTTATATAAGGTGTTTTATTAAGGTGAAAAAATATGTTTTGGGCAACAAACCCGTAGGAATGCCTACTGAAGTCAGTGAAAACCCTATTCAGTGCCACAAACCAAAGCCTCCCCTGTGTAAGGGGAGGGGGACCACGTTAGTGGTGGAAGGGTTGTGAAAACCCCTGTGTAAGGCGCCGGAAGCTGCCGTGCAGCGGAGGTGTGGGGACCACGTTAGTGGTGGAGGGATTGTCAAAAACAGCACAAACCAAATTCATTGATTAATATATTGAGTGGAGAACAACATGAATTTCAGAGAAATTACAATTGACGACAGAGAAGAAATAAACGGATATTTTGAGAAATACGGCGGAAAAACCGCAGAAAATTCGTTTACGAATATGTTCATATGGGGCGGCCCGTGCGGCAGCCGCTTTGCCGTTTCGGACGGATTTTTGGTTATGAAATCGGACTATGAGAACGTGCAGAAAATCTGCGGTTTCCCCATAGGAAACGGCGACCTTAAATCGCTGATATATAAGCTGCACGATTATTTCGTAGAGAAATTCGGCAAATTCGAGCTTATAAACGTGCCGGACGAAAGCCGAAAAATTATAGAAGAAATTATGCCGGGGCATTTTGAATTTGAGCATACGAGAAATGAGGACGATTATATATACGAGGTTTCCAAGCTTATATCCCTTTCGGGAAAAAAGCTTCATTCCAAGCGCAACAACTTCAATTATTTCAATGCGAATTACAAATATGTATATGAAAAAATAAATAAAGAAAATCTGGAAGAATGCCGTGCATATCTTTTGAATCATATAAAAGAAAATACGGCGGACAAGGTGAAAGAACCCGAATCTATAAACGTTTTGTTTGATAATTATGAAAGGCTGTGCGTGAAAGGCGGTCTTTTGCGCACGGACGGAAAAATAATCGCAGCATCTGTGGGAGAAAAATATAACGGCGGAGCGATTATTCATGTGGAAAAAGCGGAACGCAGCATAAGAGGGGCATACACCACGATAAATAAATTACTTCTCGAAAACGAATTTTCCGATTGTGTTTATGTAAACCGCGAAGAAGATATGGGAATCGAGGGTATGCGGCAGGCGAAAATGTCGTACAATCCTGTGTTTCTGCTTGAAAAATACAGAGGAAGGTGGATTCATGACTGAAATACGTATTGCCCGTGCGGAGGAAAAACCGAAGCTGAAACAGCTGTGGAAAGAATGTTTTTCCGAGCCGGAGCCGTTTCTTTCGTTTTGGTTTGACAACATCTGCCGAACGGATATGGCGGCGGTCGCAGCGGACGGAAATGAGCTTCTCGGCGCACTTCATATGCAGGAGTATACGCTGTTTTCTTTCGGCAGAAAATATAAAGCGGTGTATATATGCGGATTCGGCGTGGAGAAGGAAAAGCGGAAAAAGGGAAACGGCAGAAAAATACTTGAATATGCGCACGATTTGTGCAGAAAAAGCGGAGCGGATTTCGTGTTTCTGATGCCTGCCATAGACGGGTATTACGAAAAATTCGGATATGTGCCGTGCAGCGAAAACGTTGTGTATGAATTTGCGTCGTCGGATATTAAATGCGGACACGCAAGAGAGGTAAGACGTGCGGAAAGTGCGGACGGATTGGGCGAAATATACAGGAAATATGCGGAAAAATACGATGTTTATCTGAACCGCAGTATGAAAGATTGCTTCGGCGAATACAGCCTCTACGACGGCGGTGTGTTCACCTTGGAAGACAAAGGGTATATGCTGTGCAAAAACGAAAGGGATTATACGGAGGTTTTTGAAACGGCGTATACGGATACGGACACGCTGTGCGCATTTTTGGCATATTTAAAGGCGAATGCAAAGGAGCGGATTGTTTTTCATGCGCCGCCGGACGATGAAATCAAGCGCATTTTATACGGAGCCAAGATAAAGAAAACAGTCGAAAGAGGAATAATGGCAAAGCCCCTGAGAAAGCTTGATACGGAAAACGTGTTCGGGTTTTGCGGCGGCAGAGTATTTATAAATATATTTTAACAAGAAAGGTGAGATAATAATGGTATACTTATTTTTGGCAGAAGGATTTGAGGAAACGGAAGCTATAGTAACAACAGATATTTTGCGCAGAGGATATGCGGACGTCAAGACCGTGTCGGTATCCGGCGATAAGGCGGTTACGGGTGCGCACGGCATAACGGTTATGGCGGACATTTCGATAAACGAAGTGAAAAAAGCCGATGCGGAAGCATTCATATTGCCGGGCGGAATGCCGGGAACGAAAAATCTTGCGGAAAGCGAAGAGGTCAAAGAACTGCTGCTGTACGGTTATGAAAACGAAAAGCTTGTGTGTGCAATCTGCGCCGCACCGTCCGTACTCGGCAAATACGGTATTTTGAAAGGCAGACGTGCGGTATGCTACCCGGGTTTTGAAGATTTTCTTGACGGTGCAAAGGTATACGAAACACCTGTCATGCACGACGGCAACGTGATAACGTCGAGAGGTGCGGGAACGGCGCATTTGTTTGCCGAGGAAATCCTCGTTGCATTAAAAGGCGAACTCGTGGCAGAACCTGTTTTAAAGGGTATGCTTTATGAATAAATCCGAGCTGCGAAAAAGCGTTTTGAACATTCGGAGAAATTTCGGCGGCGAAAAGGAATCGGAAAAAATCTGCGGAAACGTGAAGAGCATGGCGGAATATAAGAATGCGCAATGCGTTGCGGCATTTGTACCGTATAAGAGCGAGGTTAATATATTACCGCTGATTGAAGAAGCAATGAAAACAAAAAAGGTTTGTTTCCCCGTTACGGACGAAAACGACAGCCTTGAATTTTATTTTGCCGAAAGCATTTCGGAGCTTGTATCAGGCAGATACGGAATTTTAGAACCGAAACGGGATAAACGTGCCGAAAAAATAGATTTCATGGTTGTTCCGGGTGCCGTTTTCGGAAAAGACGGATTCCGCATAGGCTACGGCAAGGGCTGCTACGACAGGTATCTTTGCGGCAAGAATATATTTACGTGCGCCGTCGGATATTCTTTTCAGCTGAAAGAAACCGCAGAGCATGAAACGCATGATGTTAAAATGAGGGCATTTGCTGATGAAACGGAAATTTTATATTTTTAGTCCGTGTTTTTATATGCTGATTAGCATACTTGCCGGAGAAGCGGCGGCAGTGATTTTCGCACCTGCGCCGAGAATCGCATATTCGCTTGCTTCAGCGGTTGTACCGCTGATTTTGTATATAAATTCGGGCGGCGAAAAAATATCGGCAAAAACGGACAGAATTACATACAAAGTGGTTTTGACCGCCGTGTTTTTGTGGGCGGGCGGAAACCTTTTGAATTCGGGAGTCAATCTCGGATTGGAAAAGCTCGGATTTTCTCCGCTTGTGCAGCTCGAACCGGAGGACGGCTCATACCGGACGGCGATGAATATATTCTGCGTGTGCGTGGCTGCGCCGATATGCGAGGAAATCGTATATCGGGGGATTGTCTTAAAAAGCGCATACGTGTACGGCAGAGAAACCGCTGTTTTGGTGTCGGCACTCTTGTTTGCACTGGCGCACGGCAGCATTACGGTTTTTGCAATGCCGTTTGTATACGGGATAGTATGCGGAGCGATAGCCATGAAAACAGGGAGTATTGCGCCGGGAATTTTAATTCATTGCATATGCAACACTCTTTCATATGCAATGACGAAAACGGAGTTTCCGGGTGCAGCGGTTGTAACAGCCGTTTTCGGGGCGGTATATCTTATTTATCTTGCGGTGCGGTTTGTGAAGAATTTCGGAGCGGTTCGGCGTGCCGTATCGGGATTTTTGTACAGTATGGATTTTTGGTGGATTCCTGTATTTATAAAGGTAATAGTAAGCAATATAATATATCATGCATAACAGCTAAATTCGCTGTGCGAATTTAATTTAGCTGTTTTGCAAGAAACAATTTAGCTATCGAGTGAAATATACAAACCCTATTCAGCGGCACTCGCTGACGCCTCCCTTGTGTAAAGGGAGGGGGACCGCCCGTGGCGGTGGAGGGATTGTAAAAGGCAAGAAAATCTTATGATAAGCAAATGCAAAACCTACAACCCCTCAGTCAGCTTGCGCTGCCAGCTCCCCTTACACAGGGGAGCCTATCGAAGTCCGCACAGACCCAATTCAGCGGCACAGACTAACGCCTCCCTTGTGTAAAGGCGCCGGAAGCTGCCGTGCAGCGGAGGTGTGGGGACCGCCTGTGGCGGTGGAAGGGTTGTGTAAAGGCGCCACTACAATCTCAATGCTCCTATGGGAGTATACACAAACACCGCAATTGCATAATGCGCATTAATAGGAGGATAACAATGGATAAATTAATCAGAGCCGTTGACAAAAACGGCAGTATCAGAATATTCGGAGCGATTACAACGGAGCTTACGGAAAAGGCTCGGAAAATACATGGACTTACACCTGTTTCTGCGGCTGCGTTCGGCAGATGCATGGCGGCAAACCTTATGATGGCAATGGATTTGAAAACGGAGGAGGAAACCGTATCTCTGCAATTCAAGGGCGATGGTCCTCTCGGACTTATCGTGACCGTTGCCGGCAGCAACGGCTGTGTTCGCGGATATGTCGGCGACAATACCGTCGATATTCCGCTGAGAGAAAACGGCAAGCTGGACGTCGGCGGAGCTGTGGGACAAGGCTATCTTACGGTTATCCGTGACATGAAAATGAAATCGCCGCAGGTCGGCAGAACGGAGCTTGTGTCGGGCGAGATAGCGGAAGATTTGGCGAATTATTTCGCCGTAAGCGAGCAGATTCCGTCCGTTGTGGCTCTCGGTGTGCTGATAGACAGGGACTACAGTGTAAAGGCAGCGGGCGGATATATAATTCAGCTTATGCCCGGAGCGAGCGAAGAAGAAATATCGAAGCTTGAAGAAAATATCCGTAAAATAGATACCGTTACGAATCTCATAACCGCCGGATATGATATTGAGGATATTATAAAAAAGGCGTGCGACGGATTCGGGATAGAAATAACGGCACAGTCCGTTCCGCAGTATAAATGCAATTGCAGCGAAGAACGGATTGAAAAAGCGCTTATAAGCCTTGGCAAGGGCGAGCTTGAAGATATTTTGCACAATGAGGGCTCAACGTCGCTCACGTGCTATTTCTGCAATAAAAAATATGATTTCCCGAAAGAAAAGCTTGAAAAATTAATTGAGGACATCAGCAAGTAAATCGGCGGTGATTATACATATGAACAAACAGGAAATTTACGATTATCTGAAAGAAAAAAATATTTGGCACGAAATCACGGAGCATAAAGCGGTTTACACCATGGACGAGATGTCGGAGGTAGACATTCCGTATCCGGAGGCGGACGCCAAAAATCTTTTTGTGCGTGATGATAAAAAGAGAAATTATTATCTTATAACCGTCCGAGGGGATAAGCGTGTGGATTTGAAAAAATTCAGAGAAAAATACGGCACACGTCAGCTCAGCTTTGCTTCCGAAAAAGACCTTGCGGAGATAATGCGCCTGGCGTCGGGGTCGGTAACTCCGCTCGGCGTGCTGAACGACGGGGAAAGAAAAGTGCACGTGTTCATAGATACGGAGCTTCTTTCGGGATGCGGTCTTATAGGTGTTCACCCGAACGAAAACACTGCGACTGTTTGGCTTAAAACAACGGATTTGGCAGATATTATAAGAGAACACGGCAACAGCGTCGATTGGTGGAGCGAATAATGAAAAAAACGTATATAACATCTATGCCGAATCATATCGGCGCATTTTTAAAGGCGAGCGAACGCTTTGCTTCGCTCGGAATAAATATAACACGTGTAAGCTATAACAAAGCTGTCGATTCGCATACACTGTTCATAGATGCGGAGGGTACGGAGGAACAGCTGAAAAAAGCCGATACGGAGCTTGGAAAAATAGGGTATCTGCAAAACGATTACGTCAGGAAAAGCGTCGTGCTTATAGAGTTTCGCCTGAAAGACGTACCCGGCAGCGTAACGGATATACTGAACCTGATTAACAGCTTCAATTTTAATATATCGTATATCAGCTCGCAGGAAAACGGCACTGATTATCAGCTTTTTAAAATGGGGCTTTATGTTGACGGCAAGGAAAAAATTTCGGAATTTCTAAAGGCTGCCGAAAAGCTGTGCAGGGTTCGGGTGATAGATTACAACCGTTCGGAAAAGTTTTATGACAACAGTATTTTTTACAGCACATATGTTGCGGGACTGGCGAAGATGATGAAACTGCCGAAAGAAACGGAACAGCGGCTTGCCGTGAATGTCAATCTGGCAATGCAGACGCTGGACGAACGGGGACTTTCGCCGTATCGCACGTTCGACAGCATAAGCCGTTTTACGGAGCTGCTTTCCGTATCGCAGGGCGAGAACTTTGCGCCGAGGATAAGCCGGCATGAGATTGCGAAAAATACCGAAATAACGCTTATCGAGCCGCCGTGCGGCAGCAATACGGCGATAATAAAAAGCAACGGAAAAATACTTTTTATAGACAGCGGATATGCCTGCTACAAAGAGGAAATGCTCGGTATTTTCAGAAATCTGATACCGGAATTCGATACAATGAAAAAGACAATACTTATAACCCATGCAGATGTTGACCACTGCGGACTTCTGCCGGTTTTTGATGAGATTATCGCAAGCTGCCGCAGTGCCGAATGTCTGGAAAAGGAATATAACGGGAAAAACGGATTTCGTGAGGAAAATCCGCTGCATAAGCCGTATATTGCGATTTGTAAAATCCTCACGTCTTATTCCGTTCCGAACCCCGATAAGCTGAAAACACCGTGGGAGAATGAGGAGAATCTCGAAGAACCGCTTACGCATATCGGGTTTTTCGATTTCGGTGAGCTGCATTTCGAGGTGTTTGAGGGGAAAGGCGGACATCTGCCTGGCGAGATTGTGCTGATTGATTACATACACCGCATTGCGTTCACCGGTGATATTTATATTAATATGCACGGATTTACGCCGCAGCAGGCGGAATACAACCAATATGCGCCCACGCTGATGACGTCGGTCGATACCGACCCTGCGCTGTGCGCCGAGGAACGCAAAGCGGTTTTGCGGAAGCTGTGCGGCGGCGAATGGCAGATTTTCGGAGCGCACGGATTCAGGAAAGTTGCCGAATCGGAGGGAAACCAAAATGGATAAGAATGAAATTGTTTTAAAAAAG
Source organism: uncultured Clostridia bacterium (assembly GCA_934792465.1). Taxonomy (GTDB): domain Bacteria; phylum Bacillota; class Clostridia; order RUG12999; family RUG12999; genus CAKVOK01. The sequence goes on from CAKVOK010000006.1 coordinate 29,325, forward strand.
GATTTTTTTCCGCAGTTTGCCGATATGGACGCTGACGGATTTATAGGCATACGAGGGTATCTCACGTATTTTCAGAATGCCGTAACGGAATATATGATGAATCTCGGACTTGACGGATTCACGCTTTTCGAGAAATACGGCGCCGCCTGGGTGTATACGAAATATAAGCTGCATATAGAGAAAAAAGCGCGTTTTGCGACTATGCATACGGAATCGTGGACGGAAAAAAGACGGTCGGCTTCTTCACTTCTGCAAAATCTCACAGTTTTGCAAAACGGCGAAGTGTGTGCGTTCGGCAAGCTCGAATTTTGTCTGTATAATTTTAAGAATAATCGGCTCTGCCGTATTTCGGATGTGGAATATCCGCTGTCCGCCGAGGTTGAAAAGGCAGTTGATATTGCGCCGTTTGAGCGAATCAAACCGAACGAGGATAAGGGCGAATATGTTTATACACATATCGTGCGCTATACCGACCTCGACAGCAATCATCATATGAATAATATAAAATATGCCGATATGCTGCTGAATGTGTTCGGCAGCGATTTCTATAATACACATTTTATTTCCGATTTCGAAATACATTATATGAACCAGTCCTATGAGGGCGAGAAAATCAAGGTTTATATGAGGATTTCCGAAAGCGGCGCTGCGGTTACCGGAGAGAAAGAGGACGGCACGAATGCCGCCGTGTGTATTATGAATTTCGGATAAAATAAAGTCCTGCGGGAGGGTGCTGCAAAATGAAATTGTTTTGCGGCACCCTCCTATTTTCGGCTAAAAACGTTAAACGTTTAACACAAATAATCAAGCATACTTGATAAAATTGCTTAAATCGAGGAAATTACCTGAAAAATTCGTTAATAAAGCCGGGAGGAAAATACTTCATTAAATTACATAATTATGAAAGCATAAATTGGAATTTAATAATATATTGACGGATTGAACAACGCTGAAACGGCTTAAATAAAAGCAATTGTGGGTATTTTGTCAAATGTCTTCAAAATTTTTTGTGAAACTTGCAAAAAAGTACTTGACAAACTGTAATAAAAGTTGTATAATAAGTTTGTAAAACGTTTAACATAACCAAACCTCCCGAGTTGACGGAGTTCGATATGTATGTCACTGATATTCTTTACGGTTGGTAAAAATTATTCGGATTTGGTATTTTCGGCACAATTCAATCTGCCGAATTTGAATGATTTTTTCAATATATTTTTTGAGTAATTTTGCGGTTTGTCACGAGCCGCAAATATACTCGGCATTTTGGTTTTGTGCGTGACAAAAAATATTTTTACGGTATGGAGGGTATATCTTATGAAAAAATTTATTCTGGTGATACTCACGGTTGCAACTCTTTGTTGTTCGCTGACGTTCGGTGCGTATGCGGACGGCACGATGGACAGCGGACTTTTGGATTTCAACGATGTAGCTGACACGGCAGGAATACAGGCGGTATTCCAAGGCACGGGCTATATGGCGCAGGATGTATTTGTAAATGCAAAGTCGGACAATACGATAAAGTTAATCGATTCGGAAGCGGAATTCGGAAAAAGCATTGCTATAAACAATGAAGGTTATGCCGGACTTTGTATTATGGCGCTCGGCGATTCCGGAATGGTGCAGGATAATCTTGTCGTTGAATTTTCAATTAAAAAGAGCAATACCGCAACGACATTCGGCTGCAATCTCGAAAATACAAAGAACGGCAAGGCGGCACATCCGTTTTTGCTCGGAAACGGAAACGTTCAGCTGTGCGGAGAAGATGTTGCAGCGTATGATACAAACACATGGTATGATGTGAAGCTTGAACTTAACCCGGTTAAGGATTATGCGGTTCTTAATCTGAAAAAACACAGCGGCGATACTTGGAATACATATGTTAAATTTGGATTTAACAATCTCTGGACAGGTTCAAAGATTGATATGTCGGCAGGATTTAACAAAACAGAACTCGGATACCTCGGTGCAGACGCCGAAACAACCTGCGTGGATAATATAAGATATTATACGAAGGAAGCAGGGGAGATAACGGTATTGAAAGATGATTTTTCTGAAGTACCGGAAATAGTAACGGACAATCCTTATGTGACGGACGCTGCAAAGCAGTGGCGTATGTATAATAAGGATAAATGCACGTCAATAACGACAAAAGAGGTTGACAGCAAGCAGGTATTGGCAATTGGAGCACCTGCCGGGGCACAATACATAACTATAGGAAAACTGATAAAAGATTTGGGTTTGCCGGAGGACGCAACAAGCGTTGTAAAATTCGGGCTCGGAAGAAACAGCGAAAAAGCGAAATTCTCCTTTATGGTTAATGAGGGCGCTCAGGGATATGTGATTTTGTTTATGGAGGACGCACCGAAACTGGACGGCGGAGCGTCCAAGGTCGATTATTACGGTGCAGAAACCGGAAAAATCCATGATTTTGAATTCGTATACAATAAGAAACAGGGGATTTCGAGAGTTTTGACGCCGGCAAACGGCAGATATTACGGTGATGACGTGGGTGTAGACCTCACGAGCAGCGTTGATTTCCAGCTTGCGTCCACGTCGGAAGATGCAGAGGTTTATCTTTCGGATTTCAGCTATAATGTAGTGCCTGACAATAAATGCACACTCAAAAAAGCATATCCGAAAAGCGGATATGATGCAAATTCCGCTGCGCTTGATGACGAAATAATCTTTGAATTTAATCAGCCGGTGGTTCAGCCGAGAAACACGGACGGAATCGAGTGCATAATCAAAGATTCGGAGGGCAATGTGCTTACAAAAGAGGACGGCAAACCTTTGGGATTTGCGACATTCAGCCGGACAGAGCCGAACAAGGTAACGGTAACTCCGCAGGAAGTGCTGAAACCGAATACAAAATATACTGTTGAACTGCCGAATATTCAGGGCGGTTACGATTCCGAAGCCACGGCGGTAAGCTATGAATTTACAACTGCAGATTTCAAGTATGAATTCGGTACGCCTGTGATAGAAAACGGTACGATAAAAGTAAGCGGAAAAAGCGCATATGTAAATCCGGGCAAAAAAGCAATGATTATCGCCGCAGCATATGACGAAAGCGGAAAGCTCACGGGAATAGATTCCAAAGAGATAACGGCAAGTAAGGCGGAGGGCGAAACGTTTGAGTTTACACCGGGCTTCGGTGCGGAATATGCGGCGATGAAAGCGTTCGTCTGGAACGGTTTCGAAAGCATTACACCTTACGTAAAGAATTAAAAAAGGGCAATTGTACAGACCTACAACCCCTCAGTCAGCTGCGCTGCCAGCACTACCAAGGCACGCCTACGTATGCCGAAGGCATTACTCCGGTGCCCTTACACAGGGGAGCCTATGGGGAACGTGCAAGCCTTATTCAGCGGCACAAACCAAAGCCTCCCCTGTGTAAGGGGAGGGGGACCACGTCAGTGGTGGAAGGGTTGTGCAAAAGCTAAATTCGCACAGCAAATTTAATTTAGCTGTTTCGCAAGAAACAATTTAGCTATCGAGTGAAACGAGATAATTTAGCTTTGCACGATAGTGCAAAATTTAGCTTGAGCGAGTGCAAAACTTACAACCCCTCAGTCAGCTTGCACTGACAGCTCCCCTTACACAGGGGAGCCTATATGGAGCGAGTGCAGACCTACAACCCCTCAGTCAGCTTGCACTGACAGCACTACCACGGCACGCCTACGCATGCCGAAGGCATTACTCCGGTGCCCTTACACAGGGAAGCCTATCGAAGTCAGTGCAGACCCAATTCAGCGGCACAAACTAACGCCTCCCCTGTGTAAGGGGAGGGGGACCGCGTTAGCGGTGGAAGGGTTGTCAAAATCCTTGTGTAAAGGCGCCGGAAGCTGCCGTGCAGCGGAGGTGTGGGGACCGCCTTTGGCGGTGGAGGGGTTGTCAAATATATCGGCTGTTTGCGGAGAGAATCAGCCGTAATTAAAAATCCGCATAAAATCATGTATTATAGCATTTAAATTATCTGAAAAAAAGAAGGGATGGATTTTATGGGTTTTACGAACTCTGTAGGTAAAAAAATAATTTGTATGTTGTTGGTTTTTATGTCGCTTCTGCCGATAGGACTGACTGTGAATGCGGAAGTCACATATGCAGTATCAGAGGATTTCGAAAAATATAAAATCGGCAAACCTTCGGAAATGACAAATTATGTGACCGACAAGGGCAACGATTACGCAATAGAAGAGGCGGACGGCAACAAATATCTGCGTATGAGCGTTACAACAGACAAGGATATTCATTACGATACATATTTTTCGTCGCCCTTGAGCGGCAAATTCAAACTTGAATTTGATATTATGTTTAAAGATTACGGCGGTGTTCAGAAGCTCGTCGAGTTTATGGACTCCGCACGCAACGACACGTTCCTTTGCACATTCGAGGCGGACGGATATCTGAAACTGCCGGACGGCACGAATGCGGCTTCTTATGCACGTGACAAGTTCAATCATGTATTGATGGAGTTTGATACGAATAAAGGAACTATGGATTTGTATTTCAACGGCAAAAGACGTGCGAAAGGATATGCGCTTTCCATGAAAAGCGCTGCCATACTGCGTATACATTTAAGGCAGCCGGCAGGCGAAAGCAGCGTTTGCCTTGATAATATCCGTGTATACAGCGGTGACGAAACCGGCGGAGCAGGTTCGGGAAGTCCCGTGAATATAGACACGGCTTCGATTATGAAGAATGCTGCGGCAATGTATATCGGCAAGAGCAATGCGCTGCTGAAAGGCAAAAAAGTGTATACCTCTCAGGAAAGAAATATAATACCGTATGAAAAAGACGGTAAATATATGGTGCCTGTCAGATTTTTTGCGGACAGCATAGGAGCAAAAATAAAATATGACGAGGCGGACGATACAACGCATATTTCGTATAAAGATAAAGAAATCGTCCTTGGCATAGGTCAGCCGAAATGCAGCATAAGCGGTGCGGAAAGGGAACTCGGCACGCCGTGCGAGATAGGCGGCGGAAACGCCCTGTATGCGCCGATTGACGATTTGTGCGGTATGACAGATTTGTTTCTGCATACGGAGGAAAACGGCGTTATCATATACAGCGAAAACGATATGAGCGATATTCTCGACTGGCAGAAAAATACGAATGTCATGCGGAGAATATGCGAAAGCTATATGTTTGACGATATGTCGGGCGAAGAAATGGCGCAGCTTCTGGAAGAAAGATACCCGAACAAGCAGCACCCCCGTCTTGTCATGACGGAGGAAAAATTTGAAGCGATAAGAAATCAGGTTTTCTCGGAAAACGGCGACGAGGTATATAAAAAGGCATTTGACCATCTGAAAATAGCGGCGGATGCGTTTTTGGCGCAGCCCACCTCCGGATATTATCTGCCGGACGGAATAAGACTCGAGGCCACGAGAGAAAATGCGCAGAGAATTATTACGCTTGCGCTGATGTACAACATAACGAAAGAAGAAAAATATGCCGAAAGAGCATGGCTTGAAATGTATACTTCGGCTTGCTTCAGGGACTGGAATCCTTATCATTTCTTAGATGTCGGCGCAATGGCGACCGGTATGGGCATAGGCTACGACTGGCTTTATAACTGGATGGACGAGGGTCAGCGCAAGATAGTGCGGGATTCGATAGTCAGCAAGGCTATTTCTCCGATTATAGAGGATTTCGACGATATGCCGAGAAGCCGTTCATGGAACTGGAGAGGGGATTTGGCGGACAACTGGTGTCTGGTAATCTCCGGCGTAGGTTCCTGCGGTGCAATGGCAATTGTAGACGAACTGGACGGACAGAACAAGATAAACGCACAGCGTGCGATGGAACAGTGCCTGCTGGATATACGAAGGGCGCTCAGCCTGTTTTCGCCGCTCGGTGCATACGAGGAAGGCCCGTCATACTGGGAATATGCCATGAAGTATTATGCACTGACGGTTATGTCGCTTGAAACCGGCATAGGAACGGCGCTCGGATATGACGATGTGCCGGGACTGAAGCTTACGGACAAATATCTTTTGGCGATAAACGGGCCTGTTAAGATGTTCAGTTATCACGACGCATACGCCGGCGATTCGATTGTTCCGCCGCAGATGATGTATATTGCAAATCATTTCGGCAGATATTCGGAAGCGAAAAGACGAATTTCGCTGATTATGAACAGCGAAGCCGTGGCTGCGGGAAGTGCATATGCGGATATGCTGTATTACGACCCGAAACTCGGCAGCGCACCGGAAAACAACGAGGATATGGACATATATATGCCGATAAGCGAGGTTGCCGTAATGCGCAGCGGCTGGGATAAAACAGATACGTATGTCGGATTCCACTGCGACGACCCGCTTTCGGGAGAAAGCCACGACCATATGGATGCAGGCACGTTCGTTATGGACGCAATGGGCGAGAACTTCTTCATGGATTTGGGTTCGGACAGCTATAATATACCGAATTATCTCAACTGCTACCGAGTACGTGCCGAGGGACACAACACAGTTATATTCAATCCCGATGAGGGTTATGCGCAGAAATACGGCGGTACGGCGAAGATAGTAAAAACAGAATTTAAGAACAGAGGCGGATATGCCGTAGGCGATATGACGAACGCATACGACAGGGAAAAAACAGGCGTGACGGAATATAAAAGGGGCGTAAAGCTTGACACAGACAGGCAAAGAACCGTGGTTCAGGACGAAATCAAGCTTGAAAAACCTGCCGAAATATATTGGTTCGCACATACGAGAGCGGATATTGAAATAAGCGAGGACAAAAAGAGCGCAATTCTTACGCTGAACGGCAAAAAGCTGCTTGCGCAGATAATGACCGGAGATAATGCGGAGTTCAGCGTAATGGACGCAAAACCGCTGCCGACCTCGCCCGTTATAGCGGAACAAAATCCGAATGAGGGAATACGCAAGCTGACTATTCATATTCCGGAAAGCGAAAGCATAAATCTTGCGGTTTCGTTTGTTAATTATGATATGAAGTATAATCCGGCAAGGTTTGACAACAGCTTTGCAGCTATAGACGACTGGGAGATAGAGGACGGAGATATTGTAGAACCGGAATCGGCAAAGCTTACCGCTCTGAAAGTAAACGGCGAGATGATAAACGGATTCAAAGCCGATAAATTTGAATACAACTACAATGTAACCGAGGAAAATGCGGGAAAACTCGAAGTTTCCGCAGAATCGGAGCATGAAATAAAGATTACGAAAAGCGAAAACGTAACGGGCGACACTACGATACTCGTAACGCCGTCGGATGCATCTATGTATCCGTCGGAATACGTCGTACACTTTAATTCGCAGCCGGAGATTTCCGTGCCGTGGGATAAAAACAAGATACGACCCGTTAAAGTAACGGCGAGCGACATTCCCGAACCGCTGAACGGACCGGAAAACACGGTTGACGGCAGCCTTTCGACAAGATGGTCGTGCCCGGGTGCGTGTTGGATTGAATATGATTTGGGTTCGCCGAAAAAGCTGAACAGCATGGGTATTGCCTTTATGGAGGGCGACCAAAGAACGGCGCAGTTCACCATAAAGACCTCGAAAGACGGCATTAATTACGATACGTTCTATTCAGGTGACGCCACTTCCACATTGCAGCTTGTTAATTACAAAATGTTTGCGAGAGAAGTGCGCTACGTGAGAGTAGAGGGCAGAGGCTATAACGGCAATCCGGACGAATATACGAGCATTACCGAGGTGGAATTTTATGAGGATTAATATTGCAAGAGCGGCGGCTGTTATGATATGCACCGCATTGCTTCTCGCCGCTGTGCCGTGCGGAGTTTTCGCCGAAGATGCGTACAGTGTGTATCTCCTGGGCGGCGACAGCGAAAACGCTTTTCTCGATGATACAATCGCAGTAGAGCTGAATACGGCACCGACAGCTTCCGCAGCGGAGGTTTCGCTGACGGAAAACGGCACAAAGACGGAAACAGATTATGATATAAGCGTTTCCGAAAACACGGTTTATATAAAGTTTAACGGCTTAAAAAAAGGCAGCAGCTACGTTTGCCGCATATCGGGTATATGCGGCAAACCGATTGACTTTGCGTTCAAGACCGCAGGCTATGAGGTTTTGGCGAAAGACCTCAAAACCGAGAACGGCAAGACGAGTGCCGTTATGAAATCGGGATATTCAAAACCGCATACGGCAGCTGTTTTGACGGCATATTACGGCAGCGGCGGCAGCCTGAAAAGCTGCTCGATAAACAATGCCGAAATAAATCCGAGAACGGAACAGAGCGTGAGCTTCGATACCGGCTATACGGGGGAATACGATACGGTAAAGGCTTTTGTCTTTGCGGATTTTAAGAGCCTGCGCCCGGCAGATACGGCAGAAACGAAAAACAGGATAAAACCGCTGTATTACGAGAATTTCGACAGCACGTATACCACGGACGGGTCGATTCAAAAATATATGGCAATCCAAAAGAAAAGCGAATTTTCCGTGAAAACCGTGAACGGAGAACGCTGCCTCAGCATGAACATTACAAAAGACGATATGTTTTTTCAGTATAATTTCGGCAAGGCTGTAGACGGAGATTTGGTCTGCGGATTCGATATGATGCTGACGGACAGCGACCAAGTTACAAAGCTGATACAGTTTATCGGAACGGGCGGAGCGGACGCATTCGCCATGATGATACACCCGGACGGCGGAGCCTATATACTCAACAAGGATTTTTCTCTCGGCCCGAAAATGGCGGATTTTGAGAAAAATGTTTTCAACAAGATAGATATTTGCGTTAATCCGAACAGGGGAATAATGAATATTTATATCAACGGCGTCAAAAAGACAAACGATTATACTTTTGATTACGGCGCATTGTCCGCTTTTCGCATACATCAGTGGTATCCGAACGGCAAGAAAGGCGAAGTGCTGATAGACAATATCAGAGTATATGAGTGGGACAGTATCGTTGCGGACGAACAGATTGAGAGAGGAATACATATGGATATTAAGAAGATAATGAAAAATGCGGTTGCGATGTATGTCGGAAAAAGCAACGTACTTCTGCACGGCGTAAAATCGTATATTTCCGATGACAGAAGCGTTGTGCCGTATGAGGACGGCGAAAAAATCATGGTTCCGGTGCGCTTCTTTGCCGAGAGCATAGGTGCGGAAATAAGCGGCGGAAGAATCACGGACGGCAATCGTTCGTTCGCCGTTGAGAACGAAAACGGATATGCCGATGTGCGGGCGCTTTGCAATGCGTTCGGAAAATCGCTTCATCTCGAAAAGAACGGTATCATAATATACAGCGACGAAAGCCTCGAAGATGTCCTGGACTGGCAGGAAAACATGAAGCTTATGCGTACCGTATCCGAAAGTTATATGTTTGACGACGTAACGGGCGATGAAATTTATAATTTGCTGAAAGAAAAAAACCGGAGCCACCCAAGACTTGTAATGACGGAAGACAGATTTGAAAGCGTGCGGAAAGAGCTTGCGAAAGGCTCGAAATGCGACGCAACGATGAAAAAGGCATATGATAATCTGAAACATTACGCCGATATATATCTGGAACAAGAACCGGTCGAATACAGCAGACCGGACGGAATAAGGCTTCTCCAGGCGGCGAGCGAAAATGCGGCGAGAATGGTAAGCTGTTCGCTCATGTACAACATCACGAAAGAGGAAAAGTATGCCGATAAGGCATGGGATGTAATGTCGGCGGTTGCCGGGTTCAAGGACTGGAATCCGTTCCATTTCCTCGATGTCGGCGAATTGGCGGCAGCTATGGGACTTTCTTACGATATGATGTACAATTGGATGAGCGCCGAACAACGCAGCGTTATACGCACGGCGATAGTGGAAAAGGCGATATATCCTATAATCGACGATTTCGACCACCTGACGAGAGAGGATTACAGCCAATCGGATTCAAAGTGCCGTTCGTGGAACTGGCGAGGCGAGCTTGCGGACAACTGGTGTCTTGTAATAGCCACTGTGGGTACTTGCGGTGCATTGTCGATAATAGACGAGCTGGAGGGCGACGACTTGGCAAAGGCGAAGAGAACCGTCGTTCAGTGCCTTGAAGATATGCGGCGTGCACTCAGCCTGTTCGCACCTATGGGAGCGTATGAGGAAGGTCCGAACTACTGGAGATTTGCAATGAAATTCTATGCATACAGTATGCGTTCTTTGGAAAACTCCGTAGGAAATTGCTTCGGATATGACGATGTGACGGGACTTAAATTTACGAATATGTATTTGCTTGCGATAAACGGCTCAAAAGGGATTTTCAATTATCATGACGGCTCGAACAGCTATCCTCTTTATGCGCCGGAGATGTTTTATCTCGCAGACAGATTCAATAAATATAATGAAGCGGTTCCCCGTATAAACCGCATGAAAGTAACCTGGGCGGATTCGTCGGATTTTGCCCAGACGGATATTATGTATTACGATACGAAATTCGGCAGTGCGGACGAAACCGGCGCAAGCCTGGACGCATATCTGCCGATTTCGGAAATTGCTTCTATGAGAAGCGGCTGGAACAGCAGCGACACATATGTCGGATTCCACTGCGACGACCCGATTTCCGGCGAGGGTCACGACCATATGGACGCAGGAACATTCGTGCTTGATGCGCTCGGAGAAAAGTTCTTTTTCGATTTGGGTTCGGACAATTATAATATACCGAATTATCTCCAATGCTACCGTGTACGTGCGGAGGGACACAACACCGTGATTTTCAATCCGGACAAGAATTATGCTTTTAAATACGGCGGTACGGCAAGCATTGTAAAACATTCGTTCGGGGAGGACGAATCCTATGCCGTGGGCGATATGACGAACGTTTATACGGCGGATAAGGGCGTAAAGAGCTTTTTGAGAGGCGTTAAGCTCGACAACGGCAGAAAGCGTGTTACGGTTCAGGATAAATTTGTATTGGAAAGACCGGCGGAAATGTATTGGTTCGCACATACGGACGCAGACATTGAAGTGTCGGAGGATAAGAAAACGGCGGTGCTGACGAAGAACGGCAAGAAGCTTCTTGCGAGGATTGTCAGCGGCGGCGGAGCGGAATTTTCCGTTATGGACGCAAAGCCGCTGCCCACGTCGCCGGTTATTGCGGAGCAAAACCCGAATGACGGAATAAGAAAGCTTACAATCCATATTGAGAATTGCGAAAGCAACGAAATATGCGTGACGTTTGTCGATTACAATGACAGTGCGAGCGGAGAATATTACAAACCGCTTGAACAGTGGTAATAATGATTTTGGAGGATATGGCATGAAAAGAATACTTTCTTTATTAACCTTGATTGCGGTTATATGCTGCTCGGTGACGTTCGGCGCATATGCGGACGACACGGACGGCGGCTTTGATACCGGAGTGCTGGATTTCAACGACGCTGCCGATATAAACAGCGCATTGGCGCAGCTCAACGGCACGGGATATATGAGCGGCGCAGAGGTTCAGAACGCAAATAGCGCCGGCAGGGGTACGGTATCGGTTGCAGACGTCGGCGGAGAGTTCGGCAAAAGCATTGATATAACGAACGGCGGCGACGGCTACGCAACGCTTCGTATTATGGGAGCGCCTACGATTAAAGGCAATGTTGCCGTAGGATTTTCCATAAAAAAAGGCGGTACGGGCGAGACCTTCGGCTGTGCCATGAAGATAGGCACAGACAGCTATCCTCTTATATTCGAAGCGGACGGATATGTCTATCTGTGCAACAACAAAATGGTGAAATACGAGCCTGATACCTGGTATGACGCAGAGCTTGCGTTCAGCCCGATAAATGCGAAAAAAGCGTATATGCGGTTTTCTGTGAAAAAGCATGGGGACAGCAAGCAGAACACATACGACACGTTTTTCATAAACGGATTTTGGAGCGCAGTGCCGGGCAATATGACGGCAGGCGTTGTGAATATAGACTTTGTATATCTCGGCAAAAATGAGGAAACAACGTATATAGACAACGTGAGATGCTATACAAAGGGTGCGGAAAAGATTACGCAGACGATGAATTCCATGAACGACGATTTTTCGGAAATGCCGTCATTCAGCCATGAGGACAACAATCTGACGGATTATGCCAAGCAGTGGCGCACATACAATCTCCTGAAAAACGATTGTATATTGGACTGCAAGGAGGTTGACGGCAGACAGGTGCTTTCCATAGGCGCAGGCGGCAGAACCGCAAACTATGTTACGATAGGCAAGCTGATACGGGATTTGCCGGAGGACACAACGAGCGTTATAAAATTCGGACTCGGCATGAGCAACACCTCCGCAAGCGCCGGATTGGTTACGAACGACGGCGACGCATCTATATTTAATTTTGCGTCCGCACTCAGCGGCAGCGGCGGCACATGGGGCGGATTTGAAGCCGGGAAAATCTACGATTTCCAATACGTGTACAATAAGAAACTCGGCGTATCGAGAATACTCCTGTCGGCAGACGGAAATATATACGAAGCCGATACCGGCACAGAACTCGGACGAAGCATAGATTTCCAGTTTAATATACCGATTGGTTCGGAGGTGTATCTCTCCGATTTCAGGTATGATATAGCCGGCGACGGCTGCGCCGTGACGAATCAATATATAAAAAGCGGATTTGAAACAGCCAATCTTGACGATACGATAGTTTTTGAATACGACCAGACAATATCGGATAAATCTGCCGTTGTCTGCGAGATAAGGGAAAAAGGCGAAACGGAATACAGAAGCTGCGCCGCCGAAATCAAGCTTGATAAAATAGAGATTAAACCCGAAATTATGAAAACCGATACCGAATACGAGGTAAGAGTGAGCGGTGCGGAAAGCATATTCGGAACACCGGCAGCGGAAGCGAGCTACAGCTTCAAAACAGCTGATTTTGACGTAAAAGCGGAAGCACCGACAATGGACGGCGGCAAAATCTCGGCGTTTATCTGTTCCGCATATTCAAATACGAAGCCGGTTTCGGTAATTGCGCTGACTGCGGACGGCAGCGGAAATCTGCTTGAAAGCGAGAATTTCACTGTCGAAGCGGACGCAAGAGAGGGAAAAGAGTATATTCTCACGCCCTCGTTTGATAAGCAGTACAGCACATTGAAGCTGTTTATATGGGACGATATACTGAATGCTACGGCATATTCGCCGTCTGCCGAATACGGCGGAACGGCGGCGCAGCCCTCCGGAGAAGACGGCAGCGAGCCGATAAGCGAGGTTCTGCTCGACAAGAACGCAGGTAAGCTCTATATATCGGGATATAACAATTCGGATAAGTATAACACCGCCGTGATTGAGATTTTGAATGACGGTGTGGACTGGAGCGGCGGCGAAAAATCGCTTGCGGATTACGATGCCGCAAAGGATAATATTTTGGATTATCTGTATTATTTTACGCAGATTGATAATCTGGGAAAAAATAAGCCGTATAGCGTATCGGTGAATTACAGCGGCGATAAAGTGCCGAAAATCATGGTGCGGTTCGGACGTGAGAGCGCCGTATATTTCGACAGCGAGATTATAGACAGCGTAAACGGGGCAAAGACGGGCGCAGAGCTGAAAGAAATCCTGATGAACAACGATTACGTGAAAAAGAGCATAGGCGATTTATACGAAAAGCGGATAGACGAATCAACGGAAAATATGTTTTGGGATAATTTTCTCGAACGGAAAAACAAGGCATACGGAACGGACGGACAATTTACAACGATGTACAGGATTGTTACCGCATTGGAGGACAATATTTATCTGACGCTTGTCAGGAGTGCGGACACACCCGAAAAGATGAGCGAGGCTGTTCTGACTTTGAAACAGGATAATAAGCTTGTCGGCAGAAATTCGTTCGATTTGTATTTCGGCGAAGGCGTTTTCTCCGAAAAAAGCTATTTGAGCGACAGCTGCAAAAGACTGATTTCGGAAAAGGCGGTAAGCAAACGAAATTCGTATGAGAATACGAAAGAGTTTGCGGAGGATTTTGCGGTTAATACGCTTTTATATTCGCTGTGCGGAAACAGCAGCAAATATAACGTTTACGATATAATTACAAATTCCGACCTTATAACAAAAGAAAATATTTCGGGATTTGCAGCTTTGAAAAAGGTAAATCAGATTGAAGTGTGCGACAAGATTAACAGCACTTCCGCACCGTATGAGAGCGTTAGCGCACTCGAAAGCGCAATCCGCAGCTTTGCGGCGGAATACAGCGGCGGTTCGGGAAGCGGTTCGGGCGGAAAAGGCAGCGGCGGTTCGTCGGGCGGAAGCTCCGGCGGCAGTTCGGGAGGTTTTCAGACGTCCGTGAAATCAAATGGCGGCACAAAGACGGATATATACAGCGATTTGGATTCCGTTCCGTGGGCAAAAGCGGCTATAGAAGCGCTCAGCGGAAAGAATATTGTGTCCGGAACGGGCGGCGGCAGATTTTCTCCGTCGGAAACCGTGAAAAGAGAAGAATTTGTAAAAATGCTTATGGGCGTTATTAAAGTGAATGACGTCAAAACGGCGGTCGAGTTTGCGGACGCCGAAAAATCCGCATGGTATTGGGAATACGTGAGAAAAGCGGCGGCAAACGGGATTGTCTTGGGCATAAGCGATACCGAATTCGGTATCGGCAGCGAGATAACACGTGAGCAGATGGCGGCAATGGTATACAGAGCCGTCAAGGCGAGCGGACTTAATATTCCGCAGGGCGAAGCGGCAGCATTTGCGGATTCCGATACGATAAGCGATTACGCAAGGGAAGCTTGCGAATTTATGGCGAAAAGCGGAATAATGAACGGAAAAACGGGCGGTGTTTTTGAACCGAATGCCACGGCTACCCGTGCCGAAGCGGCAAAGGTGATATATGAGCTGCTTTTAAGAACGGAGGGGTCAAGATGAAATACGGTAAAATAATTATTGCTTTTATGCTGTCGGTCGCTTTGCTTGTGAATACAAGCGCCGTGTTTTCCGCCGATACTGCGGAAACATTCAGCGACAGTATTAATTATGTAACGGCTGCCGCAAGGCTCGGACTTATTCCGAAACGGCTTGCGGAAAATCCCTCCGACGAGGTTTCGAGGGGCGATGCGATAAGCGCCGTTGTCAAGCTTTGCGGCGAGGACGTATCGGCTGCCGAAGATGTCGGATTCAGCGATATTAACGAGAAAAGCGTATATTATGAGGCGGTGTGCCTGGCTGCCGGCATGGGGCTTGTATCGGGATTTTCGGACAACACAATCCGTATCGACGAGAAAATATCCGTAAGCCATACGGTCAGAATGATTTTGTATGCGTTGGGATATAAGCAGATTATAAACGACGGAATGAATGTCGGCGACGCATTGTCGCAGGCCGGATTCTGCAATGCCGGCGAGATATATAACGAGGAAACGCTCACTGTTTCGAGACTTGCGCAGCTGCTGATTAAAGGCGGCGAATCGAAGCTTCTGCTGCTGACGAATATCCGCAGCAGCGGCAGCGATAAGAATTACAATTACGAATTGTCCGAGAACACGCTGTTTGAGGAAAAGCTGGATATATATTATGCGAGCGGCATTGTTACATATTGCGGCGGTGCGGATTTGTCCCTGGAGAATACTCACGGCGAGGATAAGACGGTTATCGGCGGCGAAACGTATACCGATACCGTGACGGCGGGAAATTATATCGGCTGCAACGTGCGTGCGTATTACAAATCGGACAGCAACTCGGACGAAAAAGATATTCTTTATATGTATCCGAAAGATAACGAGATTTTGGAGATTGATGCCGAGGATATAACGGGGTACAGCGGCGGTACGCTGTATTATGAGGTCAACGGAAGACGAAAGAGCGAACCGCTCAAAATAAGCTCCGTGGATTTCATATACAACAACGGCATATGCACGAATCCTACGGAAAAGAATCTGAAACCGGAGGAGGGATTCGTCAGAATTATCGACAATGACGGCGACGGCATTACGGACGTTGTGGTTGTAGATAATTACGAAACCGTGGTTGTGGACAGCGTTTCCAAGAAAGACGGTATAATATACGGTATGTACGGAAACATGAGCATTGATTTGGATAAATACAAAAATGTGAAGTTTGTTTCCGAAACGAACGAAAAGTATGACATATACGAATTGTCGAAATGGGACGTACTTTCGGTGACGAGAAACGACGGATATGATAATATAAAGCTTGTGTGTGCTGCCGGCATGGCGGACGGCTCCGTAGACAGAATTGATTATGACGGAAACGACAGAATGCTTGTAATCAGCGGCACGGCATATAAGGTTACGGCGGATTTCGCAAATCATGAGCTGGCGAAAATGTCGCTCGGTGACAGCGGAACGTTTTATCTGAATACTTCGGGAAAAATAGCGGCATACAGCGAAAGTTCGGCGAAGAATTACGGATTTATGATAAAGAGTGCCGGCGTGCGCAACGATGCGAGCGACGATACCGCAGCCAAAATATTGACGGCAGGCGGCAGCGTGCAGATATTCAATTATGCGAAAAAGGTGCTGTTTAACGGAAAAAGCATATCACGAAGCAAGCTTGCCGGGATTTCGGGAAATACGCTTTGTATTTACGAATTGAATGACGGTAACGAGATTAAGAGCATGGAAACGGCGGGCGGAAGCTACGGATTCGAGGATTTTGCGCAAGGTACGTCTGTAATAAAGGTTTATGACGGATATACAAAAGACGCTTCGGGAGTTCCGCAGCAGAGCGAAAGGCTGACGTATAAGTCGAATACTTCCATTTTGGGCGGACAGGTCAGCCTGGCTTCGGGTGCCGTGATATTTGAAGTGCCCGTTGGAGAAGATTCGGACGATAAATATTATAAAGCATACAAAAAAGACGATTACGTTTCAAATGATAAGGAAATGTGCGTTCAGGCATACAATTCCGATTCGGATGCCATTGCGGCGGACGCCGTTGTGGTTTATGTGCAGAGAGGAAATTACGATGCGACAACGGTATACGATGATACGCACGTTTGGGTTATAAGCAAGCTATACAGCGATTTGGACGAATCGGGCGACGAGAGAAAGAAGCTCGAGCTTACGGACGGCAAAAGCCGTGTTACGCTGTTTGCCGAGCCGGACACGCTTTCGCAGAGCATTAAGCTGAACGGCAGAAACTATGCTTTGAAAAAAGGCGATATAATACGCTGCGATTACGATGAGAACAATAATATTACGGCGTGCAATGTTTTGTATTCTGCGGAGAGCGATGAAATGGGTACGTCAAATCCGAGTACGACGAGCTTTGCCGCAAGCTTCAGAGTGGAACTGTGCTATGCGTACAAGATAAGCGAATCGCTCGTTATTACCACAACTACGGATTTGAAGAATACAGAAACGGTTGCGGACGAATCGGCACTTGAAAATAAGCAGCTGAGAAATCTTTCGGGTTACGGAATGGTGTATTACGATTCGGACAAGCAGAAAGTTTCGCCCGGAAACAGCGATTTGCTGAAGAGCTATATAAGAAATAAAAATGAATGCTCGAAGATGTTTGTGTTTGACAGATACGGCGAGGCAAAAACATTGGTTATCTATGATTGATATGAGCTATAAGTAAATGCAGACCTACAACCCATCAGTCACCTAACGGCGCCAGCTCTACCAAGGCACGCCTACGTATGCCGCAGGCATTACTCCGGTGCCCTTACACAGGTGAGCCTATCGAAATCAGCACGAACCTAATTCAGCGGCACTCACCAAAGCCTCCCTTGTGTAAAGGGAGGGGGACCGCCCATGGCGGTGGAGGGATTGTAAAATGCGGCACTCACCAAAGCCTCCCTTGTGTAAAGGGAGGGGGACCGCCCATGGCGGTGGAGGGGTTGTAAAAACGCAAACAAAGAACAGAAAAGGAGAAAACACACGTGAATACAGAACAAAAAAGATATATCGAAAATCTTTTCGGATATTGCCTCGAAAGGGTGGACAACGGATTGGAAAAATACCGAGGCGGATATTTCCCAATCGAGGGCAGAAACAATATATACAAGACCTGCTCAAACGGCGGTTGGACAAACGGATTTTGGACGGGACGGCTGTGGCTGGCATATGAAATGACAAAGGATAAAAAATATCTTGAAGCGGCACTTGACAACGTAAATTGCTTTTACGGCAGAATAGCAAACGAATTTGATATAAATCACCACGATATGGGATTTGAATATTCTCCCTCATGCGTTGCCGCATACAAGATTACGGGTTCGGAGCTTGCGAAAAAGGCGGCACTCATGGCGGCGGACGCTCTCTGCCGCAGATTTGAACCGGTCGGCAGGTTTATTAAACCGTGGGGCGATATGGACGATGAGATAGAAAACAGAATAATAGTAGATACATATCTTAATCTTCCGCTTCTGTTTTGGGCGAGCGAGGTGAGCGGTGACGACAAATATCGGGAAATTGCGCTTGCGCATCTTGATACTACAGTCGATATTTTGGTTCGTGAGGACGGCAGGGCATATCATACATATATGATGGATTTGAAATACGGAAACCCGATTATGCCGAAAGTAGACCAGGGATATGCCGACGATTCGGTGTGGTCGAGAGGGCAGGCATGGGTTGTATACGGTCTGGCGTTGGCATACGGATATACGAAAGACGAACATATTCTTGAAGTATGGAAAAAGGCAACAGATACGTTTTTGAAGCTGCTGCCGAAAGATAATGTGCCGGCATGGGATATGATTTTCACAGATTGCAGAACTCTTAAGGATACCTCGGCAGGCGTTATATCGGCGTGCGGTATGCTCGAAATGAGCAGACTGCGCTCGGGAAACGAATATTTGGAGGAAAAGGTTCTTGAAATGGTTAAGGTACTCGGCGATGAGCATACAACCAAGGATAAGGGTATTGAGGGAACGGCGGTGCTTATGCACTCCACAAGCTCCGTAAGGCATAATATGGGCATTAACGAATGTTTGCCGTACGGTGATTATTACTATATGGAAACCCTGTACAGACTGCTCAATCCCGACTGGAACTGCTACTGGTAGAGAAAGGGAGAAAGCTTGTGAATTATACCAACGAATATTACAGAAAGAGAATCGGAAACGTAAAATATGCAAATTCGGCGGTGAAAAGCTGCCTGAAGAAAATGCATATACATAACTATATTCCGGGACAGGTGATATACAACCTCGGCGAATATCCGAACAAAATGACGATAAGACCCACCGAATACGATTATAATCTTATAAAGAAGCTTTCGGAAAACGGAGTCGGACTTATTCAGATTCATGAGGAATGGAACGACGCAATGCGGATTATGGGTGCGGATAAATTTTCTTCGCACGACAAAGAGGGGCTTAAGGAATTTATAAGTCTGTGCCATTCGTTCAATATCAAGGTTTTGCCGTATATATCGAGCGGATTCTTCGATGAGCGCGACCCGGATTTTACGGAGAAATTCGTTGCGGCTCCGGATATAAAGCTTGTGCAGAATTATTACAGATACAGATGCTGCAATGCCGCATCGCCGGAATGGAACAAATATCTTTTTGATAATCTGCGGCGTATCATGGAGGAATACGGGTTCGACGGAATATTCAACGATATGGGATATGACCGCCGCGACGATGAGGGCAATGTCTACGGCATTGAGGACTACGACCCGTTTATAGAGGATTTGCTCGTGCGTATGTATTCCGTTGTCAAGAACGAATACGGCGGCATAGTAAAGCTGCATATAGGCGAAATTCAGCTGCCTGTGACGAACGAGAAAATTTATGATTATTTATGGGTCGGCGAGAGCTGCAAGACCTCCGAGGAGCTTATCAAGACGATAAACTACAGTCCGTATGTTATACCGTGTCCGGATTATAAATTTACGGAGGAAACCAACGCAGATATTTATTTCGCACGTGCATTGCCGTTTTTGCAGTTCCTGCTGCGGCTCGACGGCAGACCGATTACGGGAGAACGCAGCTGCGCACCGGGCGTGGAATATCATGACGATGCGGAAAGCAGACATTTTAAGAAAATCAGGGAATATTATCTCAAACACCCGAACGGACCTTTTGTATACAGCGAATGGTCGGATATTCCGGACGATGAGGGAATACGTGAGAAATGGTTTGAATATCTGAAACTTTATAAGCCTATGGTCAGCGAGGATTCGCTGTGCTTCATAGATATTGCGGAGGATAGCGGAATTACGGCGGTGCGGCCGGACGAGGGTATTCACATGAGTATGTTCGTAAATGACGAATGTTATTTGTGTATTTCCAATCTCGGCAAGAAAAGCAGTACCGTGATATTTAAGGAAAAATGGACGGACAGGGTGACCGGCAAATGTGATACGGCAGCGGAAATACCTGCCGGCGGCATGGTATTTTTAAGAAAAAACAGCTAAATTCGCATGGCGAATTTAATTTAGCTATCGAATGAAATATGCAGAACCAATTCAGTGGCACAGACTAATGCCTCCCCTGTGTAAGGGGAGGGGGACCACGTCAGTGGTGGAAGGGTTGTAAAAGAGCTAAATTGCCTGCGGCAGCTATAAGGGCGAATTTAATTTAGCTGTTTCGCAAGAAACAATTTAGCTATCGAGTGAAACGAGATAATTTAGCTTATGCACGGTAGTGCAAAATTTAGCTGATGCATATGCAGACCTACAACCCCTCAGACGGCTATGCCGCCAGCACTACCAAGGCACGCCTACGTATGCCGAAGGCATTACTCCGGTGCCCTTACACAGGGGAGCCTATGGGGAACGTGCATACCCTTATTCAGCGGCACAAACCAAAGCCTCCCCTGTGTAAGGCGCCGGAAGCTGCCGTGCAGCGGAGGTGTGGGGACCGCGTTAGCGGTGGAAGGGTTGTCAATGCGCAAAAAGCTGTCTGAAGGGTTGTAAAAATCAGACAATACAACATTACAATAAACAATATTAAAAAGAATGTGAGGGAAATTACTATGAAAAGAAAAATTGCACTTTTACTTGCGGTACTTACGGCAGCGGCAGCATTGGGCGGCTGCGGAAACAAGGAAAAAAATAAAACCGCTTCGGAGGTTACGTACAACGGCGATGCAATCTATCCCGTTAAATGCGACGATACAATTACGTACTGGATACCTCTCAATGCGGTGTTGTCCACAACGGTTTCAAACTTCGGCGAGAGCGCAATCGGTAAAAAGCTGGCTGAAGATACAGGCGTAAAGATTAAATACATACACCCCACGGCAGGCGGAGAAGCAGACCAGTTCAGCGTTTTGCTGGCTTCGGGAGAGCTGCCGGATATAATCAACTGGGACTGGCGTGCATACGGCGCAGACAAGGCAATGGACAACAAATATATAATCAAATTGAACGATACAATAGATAAATATGCACCGAATCTGAAAAACCTGATAAAATCGGACGGTGAGCTTGAAAAAATGCTCAAAACCGACGACGGAAGCTATTATGCATTCCCGTTTTTGAGAGGCGATGAAGAACTCTGTACATATTCCGGCCCGATAGTCCGCAAGGATTGGCTTGATAAGCTCGGTTTGGACGTTCCGGAAACGGTTGACGAGTGGGAAACCATGCTCAGAAGATTTAAGACGGAGCTTAATGTAAAAACTCCGCTTACCTGCACAAGCGCAGCTTTCAAAGACGGCTTTTTGAGCGGAGCGTTCGGTGCGCCGTACGCCTTCTATGTCGACGACAACGGCAAGGCAAAATACGGACCTATAGAGCCGGGCTTCAAGGATTTTCTTGTTACTGCGAACAAGTGGTATAAAGAGGGACTTCTGGACAAAAACGTAGCTTCCGTAACGGATACGGGTGCGCTGATTATGAACGAAACCGCAGGTGCTACATTCGGATTTGTCGGCGGCGGAATAGGAACGTTTCTTGAAAATATGCAGAAAACGAATCCGAAATTCGATGTTGTCGGAGCGCCTTACCCCGTTCTCAACAAAGGCGACAGACCTATGATTTGCCAGAAAGAAAACAGATACGGTTCGGCACCGTCCGCAGCAATTACGACGAACTGCAAAAACGTTGAGCTTGCGGCACGCTTTTTGGATTACGGATATTCGGAAAAAGGCAGTATGCTCTACAATTTCGGAATCGAGGGCGAAAGCTACGAAATTGTTGACGGAAAGCCGGCGTTCACGAAAAAGATTACAAACGACCCCGAGGGCAGAACTATAGACGCCATGATTTCGATGTACTCTCTCGTAGGCTCGAGCGGAACATTTGCGCAGCGTCTTGATGCCGTAAATCTTACAAGACCGTTTGAACAGCAGCAGAAAGCCGTTGACGTGTGGTCGGATACGGATGCGGATAAGCACATTATCCCTCCGATTATTTTCACGCAGGACGAAAACAGCCAAATGGGCAACAGTATGTCGGAAATAGAAACGTATGTTTCGGGTATGGTTATGAAGATGATAACCGGCGTTGAAAGCGTTGATAAATACGATGAATTTGTCGCACAGATAAAGAAATTTAATATTGACAAGGTATTGGAATGTTATCAAGCTGCTTTGAAGAGATATAACAGCAGATAGTAAAAGGAGCAATTATTCGTGAACAGACTAAAAAAGGAAATGTCCAAAAACTGGCTTTTGTACCTTATGTTTTTGCCCGCATTTCTGTATTATGTTATTTTTTGCTATGTTCCAATGGTAGGGTCGGTAATGGCTTTTCAGAATTACCACCCCGCCGACGGGATTTTAGGCAGCCAATGGGTCGGATTTAAGCATTTTATTGATTTTTTCACAAACTATTATTTCTGGACCCTTATACGAAATACAGTATGGATAAATATCGTAGGCTTGGCATTTGTATTCCCGGCACCGATTTTGTTTGCGCTGCTGCTTAACGAGATTTATACGAAAAAATTTAAATCCGTTGTGCAGACGATTTCTTATATGCCGCATTTTATCTCGCTTGTTGTAATGTGCGGTATGGTAAAGGCTTTCGTATCGGATACGGGATTTATAAGCGCATTTGTTTCGCTTTTTACGGGCGAGAGGGTTAATCTTCTCGGCGACCCGAAATATTTCGTAACGATATTTACGGCGAGCGGCATATGGCAGGAGCTTGGATGGAACTCGATTATTTATATTGCGGCGCTGTCCGCAGTGGACGAATCGCTTTATGAAGCGGCAAAGATTGACGGCGCAGGCAAGCTGAAACAGGTAATTCATGTAACGCTGCCGGGCATTTTGCCTACAATAGTCATAATGCTGATTATGAACATAGGTACTATGCTTTCTGTTGGATACGAAAAGATAATTTTGCTTTACAACGACTTGGTTCTTGACAAAGCGGACGTTATTTCGTCGTTTGTATACAGAAAAGGTCTTGTGGATATGAACTGGAGCTATTCGACGGCGGTCGGACTTTTCAGCTCGGCTGTCAACTTTGCGCTTGTTATGGGAAGCAACTATCTTTCGCGCAAATTCAGCGAATCGAGCTTGTGGTAAGGGGGATATTGAAATGGTAAAAATGAGTTTTGGCGAAAAGTGTTTTAAGGTGTTTAACGTAATTTTTATGATTTTACTTTCCCTGGCGATGCTTTATCCGCTTATGTATGTTATCTTTGCTTCGCTCAGCGATTCGAATGCACTGAGATTGTACGACGGAATGCTTCTGCATCCGATAGGATTTACGACAACGGCGTATACGAAGGTGTTTCAGAACCCGATGATTTACAAAGGCTTCCTGAATACGATTTACGTGCTTTTCTTCGGTACGCTTACGAACACGATTCTCACGGTCGTTACGGGGTATGTGCTGTCGAGAAGAGATTTTTCTGCGGCAAAGTATATGAATATATTCGTCATAGTTACGATGTATTTCAGCGGCGGACTTATACCTACGTTTCTTACGGTTAAGGCACTCGGACTTTTTAACAACCGCTGGGTGCTTATTATCCCGTCGGCATTGAGCACATACAACCTTATTATAATGCGTGCGGCATTTCTTTCCGTACCGAAGAGCCTGGAAGAGGCTGCGTTCATAGACGGCGCAAACCATATGACGGTGCTGTTTAAAATACTTGTGCCTGTGGTAAAGGCGACTATCGCCGTAATAGTTCTCTACAGTGCGGTAGGACACTGGAATTCGTGGTTCAACGCCATGATTTATATCCAGGACGCAAACAAATTCCCGCTTCAATTGGTGCTTAGGTCTATACTGATACAAAACGACACGTCGAAGATGACCCAGGCGGTCGGTGACACAAGCCGTGCGAATATCAGTGAAACCATTAAATACGCAACGATTGTTGTTGCGACGATTCCTATACTTGCGATATATCCGTTTTTGCAGAAATATTTTGTAAAGGGAACTATGCTCGGAGCGGTTAAGGAATAAAAATTAAAAAGTAAAGGAATAAATTATGAATATAGTTGCTGAAATCATTGGAATAATCGGAATTGTTTGCTCTCTGCTGTCTTTTCAGTGCGAAAAGCGAAAGAGCGTTATGCTTTTTCAGGTAATGGCAAGTTTTATGTTTATGACTCAGCTGTTTCTCGTAGGGGCGGTGACGGGTGCGTGTCTTGACCTGATAAATTTCACGAGAAGCCTGTTTTTTTCAATCGACAGGAAATGGGCAAAATCGCACTGGTGGCTTGCGTTTTTTATGCTTGTGCTGATTGGTGCGGGAATTGTAACGTGGAAAGACGCATACAGCATATTGCCGATAATCGGTTCGCTTTTGTCGACCGTGGCGCTGTGGATGAAGACAAGCAAAAACATACGGCTTATTTCGTTTTTTTCAGGTCCGTGCTGGCTGATATACAATATAGTGAACGGCGCTTATTCCGCTGCTGTCAACGAGCTTATTGCAATGACATCTATAGTAATAGGTATGTTCAGGCATGACATAGGAAAAAAAGAAGTGAAAGCGGAAAGAGATTGAATTTGATTTGTTTTCCGAAACTGCCTAACCTTGACAATTAAGCGTTATAATGGTATAATTATATTGGAGTTGTAAAATAAAAAACGGAGAAAAAAGATGATTTTTTTCGACATTAACTTAATACGCATATATTGGTCGGAGGTGGAAAAGCGTAATGGTAAAGAAAAAAAGAGTAACCATAAAGGATATTTCGGAAGAGGTCGGCGTATCCTGTACTATTATAAATAGGGCGCTTAACAATAAAGAAGGGGTAAGTGCGGAAACAAGGCAAAAAATACTCGAAACGGCAGACAGGCTCGGATATCGGGTAAACAGAGTTGCACAGAGTATGGCGAGAAACTGCATAAATATCGGCGTGCTGATACCCGATTCCTGGCTTGACTATTATAATATTATAAAAAAAGGAATAGACGAAGAATTTGAAATATTGCGTGATTATAATGTCGAATGTAAATATTATACGGTTAATAACATTCATTCAAGCAAGGGAACGATTCAGGCATTGAAAAAATGCATTGAGGACGGCGTTCACGGCGTGATAATCTGTGACGCTTTTCCGTTCGGGCTTGAGAAGATATTCGATGAATTAAGGGAAAATAATATAGCCGTGGTGCTTAGCTGCGGTTTGCATTGCCTGAACGACAGGGTTTTGTGTTCGGTGCAGGTAGACGCCTACTGTTCCGGGAAAATGGCGGCGGAGATGCTCGGGTTTCTTACAAAGGAAAATCCCGATGTCGTAATATTCGTCGGCAACAAGGACAACGATGAGCATCAGCTCAAAATTAAAGGGTTCATAGATGAGGCGAAGATTAAAAATCTGAATATCATAGGAATTTACGAAACCCACGACGACGCCGTCATTGCGCATCAGCTTGCGAATAAGGTTATAGGCGAATGCGACGGTGTGGACGGTATTTATTCGGCTACGGCGAATACGGCTTCGATTTGCGATGCGGTAATAGAAAAAAACTGCAATGCGCAGATTGTGGGAACGGATTTGTGCGAGGAAACCGTTAATTATATAAAAAGCGGCGTGATACAGTGTGCAATTTATCAGGACCTTGAAATGCAAGGACGCAAGGCAATGCGGATTTTGTACGAATACCTTGCGGAGCATGAGGAAACGGATAAAATTGTAAGGATAACACCGCACCTTGTGATAAGCAGCAATGTGGATTCGTATTATAAGGAGTAGAATGCATATTTCATAATTCTTCGTATCGGAAAAGGAGAATATGAATGGATTATAAATCATATTTAACGGAAAATGTTATACCGTTTTGGCTGAAAAACGGAATTGACCGTGAGCTTGGCGGAATTTACCTTTATCTGGACGAAAAAGGCAAGCTCTACGGTGATGAAAAAGGTGCTTGGTTTCAAGGCAGGGCACTTTATACACTGAGCCGTGCATACAACACTATTGAGAAAAGAACGGAGTACTTGAAAGCGGCAGAGGTAATATACGGCTTTTTGAAAAAATGCCGGCATGATGATGGACGTCTTGGATTTAAGGTTTCAAGGGATGGCAGAACAATTGCCATGAATGATTTTGATTACAGTGAGATGTTTGCGGCAATAGGCTGTGCCGAATACTTTCTTGCAAGCGGAAATGAGGAAGCGGCGGAATATGCAAAGCTGTTTTTTGAAAAAGCAAGGGAACTGTATTTTGAAAATATGAATGCTGTGGGAAAAACCTCATTGTATAAGCAGGTCGCACCGTCAATGATTATGCTTTCGGTGTCGCAGATTATGAGAAAGCTTGATTCGAAATACGATAATGTCGCATCGGATATGCTTGAAGAAATTACGCGCGGCGGCAATGTAAAGGATTTTGCAATGCTTGAAAATGTATCTCCGACGGGAGAATTTGTAAATTCACCGGAGGGCAGACTTGTAAATCCCGGTCACAGCCTTGAATGTGCATGGTTTTTGATGAGCGAGGGTATGTATCGAAACGATAAGAGCCTTATATCCATTGCAAAAAATATGATTGACGTATCCATGAATTTGGGTCTTAGAAACAACGGGATTATTGCATTTTGCGACGTTTTGGGGAATCCGCCGGAAGCACTTGAATGGGATATGCATATTTGGTGGCCGCAGTGCGAGGCAATGATAGCAAACTGTCTTTGCTATAAAGCTACAGGTGAAGAAAAGTATATGGACGCTTTTCGAAAGCTTGAGAATTATGTGTTTACACACTTTGCGGACAAGGTAAACGGTGAATGGTACGGCTATATGCATTATGACGGAACGGTGGCAAATACGCTGAAAGGGAATATATCAAAAGGACTTTTCCACCTGCCCCGTATGCTTATGCAGATTTATGAAATTGAAAATCATAGGATAGTTTTTTAGAGTATCGAAAGAGGGTGCAGAAAAACGATTTCGTTTTTCTGCACCCTCTTTTGATAATATATGATTTATGCGGATTTTAGAAAATTGCAGCCAATTTTCCCCACAAACAGCCGATATATAAGCTAAATTTTGCACTACGTGCAAAGCTAAATTATCTCGTTTCACTCGATAGCTAAATTGTTTCTTACGAAACAGCTAAATTAAATTCGCTATGCGAATTTAGCTATTACAATCCCTCCACCGCCATGGGCGGTCCCCACACCTCCGCTGCACGGTAGCTTCCGGCGCCTTTACACAACCCTTCCACCACTAACGTGGTCCCCCTCCCCTTACACAGGGGAGGCGTTGGTCTGTGCCGCTGAATTAGGGTTTGTGCGCTTCGATAGGCTCCCCTGTGTAAGGGCACCGGAGTAATGCCTGTGGCATACGTAGGCGTGCCTTGGTAGAGCTGGCAGCGTAGCTGACTGAGGGGTTGTAGGTCTGCACTCGCTTCATATAGGCTCCCTCTTCGAGGGAGCTGTCAGTGTAGCTGACTGAGAGAGTTTATTAAGCTAAATTTTGCACTACGTGCAAAGCTAAATTATCTCATTACATTCGATAGCTAAATTGTTTCTTGCGAAACAGCTAAATTAAATTCGCTATGCGAATTTAGCTATTACAATCCCTCCACCGCCACGGGCGGTCCCACTCCCTTTACACAAGGATTTTGACAACCCTTCCACCACTGACGTGGTCCCCCTCCCCTTACACAGGGGAGGCGTTGGTCTGTGCCGCTGAATTAGGTTTGTGCGGACTTCTATAGGCTACCCTGTGTAAGGGCACTCACTTAGGTTTGCACATGCTTCATTAGGCTCCCCTGTGTAAGGGGAGCTGGCAGCGTAGCTGACTGAGGGGTTGTAGGTCTGCACCATACTTCTGCAGGCGTGCCTTGGTAGAGCTGGCGGCAAAGCCGACTGAGGGGTTGTAGGTATGCAGAAGCTTGAGGTTTTATATAAAAATTACGGGCGGATATTATCCGCCCGTACAGGTTAAAAAAATTATTCGTATTTAATTAATATCAGTCTATTCGGTATACCCGCTTTGCGTTTTCCGTTGTTATGCGTTCGACTTCGCTCAACGGAATATTTTTTATTTCGGCAATCTTCTCCGCAACGAGCTTCACGCCTGCCGGGGTGTTGCGCTTGCCCCTGTTCGGCACGGGAGCGAGATACGGACTATCCGTTTCCAAAACGATGTATTCAAGCGGTATTTCCTGCGCAACCCGAACGGTTTTCACGTTGTTTTTAAAAGTCAGGCTGCCGCCGAGGGCAACCACCATGCCGAGGTTTATAGCCTCCCTCGCCAGCTCCGCACTGCCCGAAAAGCAGTGCATTATTCCGCCGGTACGGCGCACATCATATTTTTTTATAATATCCATGCAGTCCTTGTGCGCTTCTCTGTCGTGAATTGCAAAGGGCATATTAAGCTCTGCGGAAAGCGCCATTTGGCGGTCGAACCACTTTTTCTGCGCTTCCTTTTCGTCCGCACCGTAATGATAATCAAGTCCTATTTCGCCTATCGCAACGGCTTTCGGATGCGCCGCAAGCCGTGCGATTTCTTCTATATCTTTTTCCGTTGTCTGCGCCGCAAATTCGGGGTGTATTCCCACTGCGGCATATACGAACGGATATTTTTCCGCAAATTCCAGACTTTTTTTCGAGGACTCAACGTCCGAACCGATATTCGCATACATACCGATTCCGGCAGCATTAAGACCGCATATCACCTCGTCTGCGTCTGCCGAAAACTGCTCGTCGTCCAGATGTGCATGTGTATCAAAAAACATTTATCCCACCTGCACTCCGCTCTCTATGTCGCCGTCCGTCACGGCAAGTACGAGGTTGTCGCCGTCCGCCGCCGCAAGGAGCATACCGTTGGACTCAACGCCCCTTATCTTCGCCGGTTTCAGGTTTGCTATTATGATTATATTTTTGCCTATCATATCTTCGGGTTTGTATGCCTTTGCTATTCCGGAAACAATCTGACGTTTGTTTCCGCCGAGGTCGAGCGTAAGCTTCAGAAGCTTGTCGGCTTTTTCCACTTTTTCCGCAGCGATTACCTTTGCAACACGCAAATCCAGCTTTGCAAAATCTTCAATCGTAATTTCGGGTTTCAGATTAAGCTCTTTTGCCGGCGGTTCTTTCTCGCTCATTATCTCTTTCAGCATAGCTTCTTCGTCTATTCTTGCGAAGAGCACCTCCGCTTTGCCGGTGTTCGGGCATTTATCTCTGCCGAAGCTCTTAATGCTTTCGAAATCACGTTTTCCGGCGTTTATCTGATTCAGTATTTTCTCTGCTGTTTCCGGCATAAATGACGAAAGCAGCACACCTATTATTCTTATTGCTTCTATGAGATTGTGCAGTACGGTTTTGAGGCGTTCCGTGTCGTTTTTGGCGAGTACCCACGGTGCCGTTTCGTCAATATATTTGTTGCTGCGTTTTGCGAGATTGAATATTGCGTCAACTGCGTCCGCAACACGGAATTCCGCCATTTTTTCGCATACTGCAGTGACGGTTTCTTCCGCATATTTTATAAATTCTTCGTCAAATTCCGTTTCGTTCGGCACGAACATTTCGCCGCCGAAATATTTCTGCGTCATGGCAACGGTTCTGTTTACGAGGTTGCCGAGCGTATTCGCAAGGTCGCTGTTGAAACGTTCTATGAGCGTGTTGTAGGTGATTGTGCCGTCCTGTGCGAAAGGCATTTCGTGCAGCGAATAGTAACGCACTGCGTCCACGCCGAAATGCTTCACAAGCTCCTGTGCATATATAACGTTTCCTCTGGATTTGCTCATTTTTTCCTCACCGAACAGCATCCACGGATGTCCGAATACCTGCTTCGGAAGAGGTTCGCCGAGCGCCATAAGCATAATCGGCCAGTATATCGTATGGAATCTTAAAATATCTTTACCGATTATATGAACGTCCGCCGGCCAGTATTTTTTGTATAAATCGCCTTTGTTATCCGGACTGTAGCCGAGCGCCGTGATGTAGTTCGAGAGTGCATCTATCCACACATATACCACATGACCGGGGTCGAAATCCACAGGAATACCCCACGTGAAGCTTGTTCTTGATACGCAGAGGTCCTGAAGTCCCGGTTTTATGAAGTTGTTTATCATCTCGCGTTTGCGTGATTCCGGCTGAATAAATTTGGGATTTTCGTTGATGTAGTCCATCAGCTTGTCCTGATATTTGCTCATTTTGAAGAAATATGCTTCTTCCTTTGTCGGTTTTACTTCACGTCCGCAGTCCGGGCATTTGCCGTCTTTCAGCTGCGATTGCGTCCAGAACGATTCGCACGGCGTGCAGTAGAGTCCCTCGTATTCGCTTTTGTAAATATCGCCTTGGTCGTACAGCTTTTTAAATATTTTCTGCACGGCTTTAACGTGATAATCGTCGGTTGTGCGGATGAATTTGTCGTAGCTGATGTTGAGCATATCGGCAATCTCACGGATTTCTCCGGCGATTTTGTCAACGTGCTGCTGCGGAGTTATGCCTGCGGCTTCCGCAATCTCCTGTATTTTCTGTCCGTGTTCGTCCGTTCCGGTGAGGAAGAACACGTCCTTGCCGATGAAACGGTTGAAACGTGCTATTGCGTCCGTCAGAATAATCTCATATGTATTGCCGATATGAGGTGTTTTCGATGTATACGCAATGGCGGTGGTTATATAAAATTTTTCTTTATCCATTGTAATCTCCTTCTTTGTTGTTAAGTTTTGATTGGTCTGCACATACCTATATAGGCTCCCTCTCAGAGGGAGTAGGTTTGCAGGTGCTTATTTATAGATT
The DNA here is from genome assembly GCA_934792465.1 of uncultured Clostridia bacterium. Taxonomy (GTDB): domain Bacteria; phylum Bacillota; class Clostridia; order RUG12999; family RUG12999; genus CAKVOK01. Next base: position 60,307 of record CAKVOK010000006.1, read on the forward strand.
TTTTCAACGATTGACAATCCCTCCACCGCCACGGGCGGTCCCCACACCTCCGCTGCACGGCAGCTGGTGCAAGCCTTTTTACAACCCTTCCACCGCTAACGCGGTCCCCCTCCCCTTACACAGGGGAGGCTTTGGCGAGTGCCGCTGAATAGGGTCTGTGCGGACTTCATATAGGCTCCCCTGTGTAAGGGGAGCTGTCGGCAAAGCCGACTGAGGGGTTGTAGGTCTGCAAATACTTCCGGTTTTGTGCAATGATTTACAATCCCTCCACCGCCACGGGCGGTCCCCACACCTCCGCTGCACGGCAGCTTCCGGCCCCTTACACAGGGGAGGCGTTAGTTTGTGCCGCTAAATTAAATTCGCTATGCGAATTTAGCTCACATTATCCCAATCTGTTCACAAGCTCTTTAAATCTGTTGCCTCGCTGCATGAAATTATCAAACAAATCGAACGAAGCGCACATAGGCGACAGAATCACAATATCGCCCTCTTTCGCATATCCGTATGCGGTCTGTACGGCTTCTTCGAATGAGCGGCACACCGTTATATGCGTGTCGCTGCCGGCGTTTTCCACGGCAGTCTTAATCTTTTCCGCCGTTGCGCCCACAAGCACGAGTTCTTTCACCTTTTCCTGCACCGGCTTGCCTATCGTATCAAACGGTATTTTTTTATCATATCCGCCGGAAATCATTATAAGCTTTTGGCTGAACGAATTGAGCGCAGCAAGAGTTCTTGTCGGGCTGGAAGCTATCGAATCGTTATAAAATTTAATTCCGTTGAATTCTCTGAACAGCTCTATTCTGTGTTCCACACCGCTGAAATTGCGTGCGACCTCTTTTATATCGTCATAGCTTACAAAATCCTTTGTTGCCGCAGCTGCCGCAAGATAATTTTCCAGGTTGTGATTTCCCGGAAGCTTTATATCCGATACTTTCATTATCTCCGCACCGTTTTCATCTCTCACAACGCCGTCTGCGGCGTATACGCCGATTTTTTCTTTTCGGCTGAAATAAACGGCTTTCCCCTTTGCTTCGCCGTACATTCGCCGTGTTATTTCGTTATCGTAATTCACGATAAGCGTATCGTTTTCGTTCTGGAATTTATAAACGTTTTTCTTCGCTTCCTCATATTCCGCCATATTCTTGTGCCAGTCGAGATGATTCGGCGAAAGGTTCGTGACAACGGCTGTATTCGCCGATTTCTTCATAGAAAACAGCTGAAAGCTCGAGAGCTCCAGCACCGCCATGTCGGATTCCTTTATTTTTTCTATATCGCCGATGAGCGGTCTGCCTATGTTGCCGCCGAGATAGCAGGTGTAGCCTGCCTGTTTTAATATGTTGTATATAAGCGTTGTTGTGGTGGTTTTGCCGTCGCTTCCCGTGACGGCGAATATTCTGCACGGGCAAAGCTCGAAAAACAGCTCCATTTCGCTTGTCAAAACGCTGCCTTTTTCTGCGGCTTCGAGCAGATACGGGTTGTCCGGGCGCATACCCGGAGTTTTGAAGATAATATCGTCCGAGATTCCGTCAAGATATTTCTCGCCGCAAACAAGCGTAACTCCCATGCTTTCGAGTTCCGCAGCCTTTTCGGCGATGGCTTCCCGTTCCTTTTTGTCACGTGCCGTAACGCACGCACCGAATTTCGTCAGAAACCTGATAAGCGGCATATTGCTGACGCCTATTCCTATTACGGAAACTTTTTTACCTTTTATAAAGTCCTCATATTCTTTTAATGTCATTAATTATCGCTCCAATTTAAAAACGTGATAAATAAGCCTTTACAAATTCTTCTAAAAGCTCATCTCTTTCAACCTTTGTTATAAGACTTCTCGCACCGAGATGACTTGTTATATATGTCGGGTCGCCGGAGAGAATATATCCGACTATCTGACTCATGGGATTATAGCCCTTTTCCTTAAGCGCCGTATATACCTGCGAGATTATATTCTCGACCATGCTTTGCTTTGCTTCTTCCTCTTTATACCAAATTGTGTTATCCATGACTATGCTCCTTTCCGAAATATCCTGAGATATTCAAATGCATGAGATTTCCGTCTTTCTTAAATCCCAGCAGTTTATATATTTTTTCATCTGTATCGTTTATATATACATCGTATACCCGGTTCAAATCCAGAAAATTGAGCGCCGACTTCACCATTATTTCCCGCATGGCTTCTTCGTCCGTTTTCATTTTCTGTATGATAGCTCCTTTTTCAAACAAATCGAAGCAGATGCCGCCGGTTATTTTTCCTTCTTCGCGGCAGATAAGCATTATTCCGTTTGAGGAATAATCCATGTAATTTTTAAAATCCTCGAATTCATCTTTTTTTGCGACAGATATTTTAAACATTATTTTTTCACCAGCCTGTCTATTTCCTGGCGGCGCAGATGCCGCCACTTGCCTACCGGTAGATTGCCGAGCATTATGTCGCCTATCTGAATACGTTTCAGGCGGATTACCTTGTGACCTATGGCGTCGCACATCAGCCTTACCTGGCGTTTGTGCCCGTCGCAAATGCCGATTTTAAGAATCGAGGTTTTTTCGTTGCCCTTTTTCAGCTCGACCTCTGCCGGCTTCGTCATATAGTCGCCTATGTCCACACCTCTTTGCAGCTGACGTATATCGCTTAATTCGGGCAGACCCTGCACCTCGGCAAGATAATATTTTCTGTGCTGCTTGGACGGATGAATCAGCTCCTGCGCAAAATCTCCGTCATTCGTGAAAATCAGCAGTCCCTCCGTGTCGGCATCAAGCCTGCCCACGGGATAAATTCTCGCATGAATATCGGCGACAAGCTCCATGACCGTCGCTTCCGCATGGGAATCGCTGACCGTTGTCACATATCCGGCAGGCTTGTTTAGCATTATATAATACTTTTTCGTTTCACGCTTAATCTCTTTGCCGTTTACCTCTACAACATCGTTTTCTTCGTCTACTTTAACTCCGGGTACGGAAACCGTTTCCCCGTTTACCTTAACACGACCGGCGGCTATCAGCTCCTCGGCTTTGCGCCTGGAAGCTATGCCGGCGTCGGCTATATACTTTTGCAGTCTTACCATTGTTTACCCTCCGAACAGTGAAAGAAAAACCTTTACCATAAGTTTAAATACATTTCTTTCTTTTCTCTTTACGGTGCCGTTTGTTACTACCGGCACCTCGTATTTATTCCCGTTTGCCATTTCAATACGGGCATTTTCGACAAACATCCCCTTTTTTATGGGAGCGTTCAGTTTTTCAAAATCAAGTTTTATTTTATATGTATCGGCTTCGTCGTTTTTGACCGCCACTTTAAGCCCTTTTTTTAAAACGGCGCCGACTTCTCCGAAATCTCCGCCTTTCACACGGTATGTTCCCACGCTTTCGCCTTTCACGGCGACCGTTACAAGATGATAATTTTCAAATGCGTAGTCGAACATTTTTTTGTGTTCGTTCCAGTCGTCCGCACAGTTTAGCGTAACGGTTATTACTCTCCAGCCGTTTTTCGTTGCCGACCCTACGAGAGTGCGCCCTGTTTCCGGCGTATATCCGGGCTTTATTCCATCCGCTTCCTCATACATTTTTATAAGCTTGTTTGCGTTGTTTACGATATGCTTATCACGTGCTTCGTTCGTTTCCTCTATATACTGAACGGTGTTCACGATTTCCGCAAATGTCTTGTTTTTCATGGCGTATCTCGCCAGCATCGCAAGCTCGTATGCGGTTGTATAATGGTCGGGGTCGTAAAGTCCGTGCGGATTTACGAAATGCGTATTTTTAAGTCCCAGCTTTTTCGCCTTTTCGTTCATCATATCCGCAAAGGCTTCTTCGCTGCCTGCCATATGCTCGGCGAGAGCCGTAGCGGCGTCGTTTCCGGATTTCAGAAGCAGACCGTAAATAAGCGTTTTGACGCTTATTTTTTCGCCCTCTTTCGTATATATGCTCGAACCCTCGGTATAGCTTGCATGGCGGCTTATCGTCACGATGTCGTCAAGCCTGCAGTTTTCTATCGCCAGAATACCTGTCATGATTTTCGTTGTGCTTGCCATACCGAGTTTTTTCGACGAATCCTTTTCAAATAAAATATCTCCCGTTTCACTGTCAATCAAAACGGCAGCTTCGGCAGTAATATCGTTTGCCGACAGCGTTTCGGCTGCCGATACTTCGGCAAATGCGGGCAGCATTGCAATCATAAGTGCAAAAAGAATGATTTTTTTTAACACTTTATTCAACCTTTCATAACAATTTACTCATATTATTTTATGAGCAAAGCTGCGCATAATATTACTGTTCTTTCTTTTCTTCGGAATTGAACCTGTCCAGAATATCCGGGACAATATCGAGAATTTTGTCTATTGCCGAAGATTGGTCGGTTATGGGCAGAAGCTTTATTCTGGCGTCCGAAATGACGAGAAATGCCACGGGTTTTATCCGCACGCCTCCGCCTGTTCCGCCGCCGAATGCATTTTCGGTCTGCTGCGATTTCGAGGGAATGTCGCTTCCTCCCGCACCGAAACCGAACGTCAGCTGCGTTACGGGTATTACAACATCGCCGTTCGGCGTGGTTATCGGCTTGCCGATTACCTGTTCGCTTCCCAGCATATCTTTAATGCTTTCCATTGCTCCTTTAACGAGCTCGGGTATATCTTTCAAAATAATTCTCTCCTTTCAGATTTAAATCGGTTTGTGTATATTTCAATATTGTTGTGTTTGTGCCGTTTTTTTACAACCCTTCCACCGCTAACGCAGTCCCCACACCTCCGCTGCACGGCAGCTTCCGGCGCCTTACACAGGGATTTTGACAACCCTTCCACCACTGACGTGGGCCCCACACCTTACACAAGGATTTTTACAACCCTTCCACCACTGACGTGGTCCCCCTCCCCTTACACAGGGGAGGCTTTGGTTTGTGCCGCCTTTTACAATCCCTCCACCGCCATGGGCGGTCCCCCTCCCTTTACACAAGGGAGGCTTTGGTGAGTGCCGCTGAATTAGGTTCGTGCTGACTTCATTAGGCTCCCCTGTGTAAGGGGAGCTGGCACCGTTAGGTGACTGAGGGGTTGTAGGTCTGCATTTGCTTATCATAAGATTTTCTTGCCTTTTACAATCCCTCCACCGCCACAGGCGGTCCCCCTCCCTTTACACAAGGGAGGCGTCAGCGAGTGCCACTGAATAGGTTTTGTATATTTCACTCGATAGCTAAATTGTTTCTTGCGAAACGGCTAAATTAAATTCGCTTTGCGAATTCAGCGGCTATAGAGTTTTCAGCTTTACATATGCTTTCAATATGCTTATCGGGCGGATATATATCTTGCTTTTATGCTTTATCACAAGCCCGGCTTCGCTGTCGAAATCATATCGCACATCAAGAAAGCGTTTTTTCATCTCAAATGACTTGTAAAATATATTTGCCGCAGCCATAACGGCGGAATATGCAAGTCCGGTATTCATGGGGTCGGACAGCGCAACGGTTATATCCGTTTCAAAATAGCTTATTTTAAGGGCGCTGCGAATCAGTCCGCACAACACGGGTATCGCCTTTAATACGCTGCCTTTTTTGTCGTTTATATCTTTTAGTGTAACCTTTTTTTCGGTTTTTTTCTCTTTCCTCTTCTTTTTTTCTTTCGGCTTCTTCTCCGAATTGTAATTTATTATCGGAATCGTCAAAATTTTTATTTTGAGCTTCACTTCCGCATTAAAATTGTTCAAAACAATGTCGCTGACTATCCATACTTTTGAAAACAGGAGAAGCACGAGGACGGCAACAATGCATACCGGAGAAATAATTATAATTTTCATGGCGTGCCGCTCAGTCCTCCTCTTTCATATCGTAAAACGTGAGCTGCAGCGGGACATTGTCTATATCCGGCAAATCGTTTATCTGCCTCAAACCAAAGGTTTTCAGAAAACCTGCCGTTGTTTTGTAAAGAAGCGGCTTGCCGGGCGTGTCCAGCCGTCCGCATTCTTCTATCAGCCCTCTTTGAACAAGCTTGTTTACCGCACTGTCGCTGTTTACACCCCGTATAAACTCAATGCTCGAACGTGTCACCGGCTGATTGTACGCAACGATTGAAAGCGTTTCCATAGCGGCGTTCGAAAGATTGTTTTGCTCTTTCGGCTCAACAAGCTTTACGATATATTCATAATATTCTTTTTTCGTTGAAAGCTGATATGTATTACCTGCCTGCACAAGGCAGATTCCGCCGTCTTCGTCGTCATATTTTTCCTGCATACGCTCAAGCACCGATATAATCATGTCTTCGTCAATACCGCATATGCGTGCAAGCTCCGACGTTTCAACAGGCTCTCCGGCGGCAAACAGCACCGCCTCAATAATCGCTGTCAACTGTGTCAAATTCATATTCATCACCAATTAATCTGCATAAAAGCTTACCGCTTTCATCTTCGTCTATAAGCATACAGCTGCGCCTTATCAGTTCAAGTATCGCAAGAAATGTCGATACCGCAGCCGGTCTTGTTACGGCATCTTCAAAAAGTGCTTCGAATGTCAGCACGTCATTGTCTTTGAATACCGTATAAATATATTTAATTCTGACGGATACAGGCACGCTTTCGCGCTTCACCATAACGTCGAAAACCTCTTTTTTGATAGGCTTTCTGCGCTCCTGACGCTCCAAAATCCCCTGATATGCTTCTATAAGCTTGGAAAGCGGGATTTCCGTATCGATATATTTCACTTTCGGAACGGCGATTTTGTCCGGCGATTTATAAAATATATATTTGTCCGAAAACTGCCGTTCGCTCAAAAAACCTACCGCATCTTTGTATTTGGCATATTCAATGAGCCTGTCCACAAGTTCCGCACGGGGGTCTTCGCCCTTTTCATCCTCGTCCTCTCTCGGCAGCAGCATCTTCGATTTTATATACAAAAGCTGCGCCGCCATAACGAGAAATTCGCCGGTTATCTCCATGTCAAACCGTTTCATTTCATTTAAATAATCCATGTATTGCTCGGTAATCAGCGTTATCGGTATGTCGGTTATGCTGACCTTGTTTTTGCTTATCAGGTGCAGCAGCAAATCGAGAGGACCTTCAAACGCTTCAAGCTTAAATGTTACCTCCGCCATTACTTCACGAAAAACAGCAGCAAATCTGCGCCGTGATATATCAAATTGAGCGTATAGCCTATGACAGGAGTTATTATTTTATTCAAAAATCCTGCGAATGTCAGCAGCATAAGTCCGAGATACAGCGTATTCTGATTCTGCTCCATCCACGCAGAAGCGTTGTACGGCAGAAAATACATCAGAACCTTAGAACCGTCGAGCGGCGGTATCGGAACGAGATTGAACACGGCAAGACCTACGTTCAGGCTCGCCCAGCTCTGCGCAATCAGGCGCACATACATTCCCCAATGAGAACCTATTCCCATGCGTATCGCCGGTACGGTATAAAACAAAATACCGTATACAAATACTATTATAAACGCAAATATCAGATTTGATACAGGCCCTGCAAGACTTACCCATACTATTCCTTTTGCGCCGCCTTTTTTAAATCTGTACGGATTTACGGGCACGGGCTTTGCCCAGCCGAAACCTACGAGAAGCATAGCCGCCGCACCGAGCCAGTCGATATGCGCCAGCGGATTGAGCGTCAGCCGTCCGCTTTCCTTTGCTGTGTTGTCGCCGAGAAGATACGCAACGTATCCGTGTGCACATTCATGCACCGTCAGACAGGCAAATATAAAAGGTATGCTTATTAATTTTATGATGATACTCTGTAACACGTTTTTTCCTCCGCCGAATGTTCATTTGCTTTGACGGATAATGTTTCCGTCCGAATCTATATAGAAAAATTTGTTGTTATCTTCCGTAATTTTAACAAGACCGTTGTCGAGAACATCCGCTCTTTTGTATTCGGCGGCGAGAATCTCCGTGCCGTCCGATTTTACAACGCCCTGTTTATCCTTGAAGCCGAATGCGGACAAGCCGTGTCTGAAGCTGCCGAGATAATCGTATATCGGCTTTATTATGACTGTTCCGTCGGCCTTCATATATCCGTATTTGCCGTCTTTTTTGAATACGACGCAGCCGCCGCTGAGCGTGAGCAATTCTTCAAAATCGGGATATATTACGAAATTTCCGTCTGCGTCTATTACGCCGTATTTGTTGTCTACCATGACGGTAGCTTTGCCGTCCGCAAATCTTCCGGGAACGGTTTCTTTGTATTCGCCGAGTGCCCTGTCGAATACAAGGTTTCCGGTTTCGTCTATAATATACCAGCTATCGCCCTCTTTTACGAAAGCACGGTTTTCGTAAAAAGGCATACCGTAGCCGAAACTGTTGTCTATAGCCTTGTTTCCGCTTTTATCAATATAATATCCCGGCACGCCGTCCGAATCTCGGACGTAGCATTTTCCCTCTTTGAAGTAGTTAAGTCCTTTTGAACTGTATTTCGGCTCGATAACGATATTTCCCGCTGTGTCGATAAACCCGAGTTTGCCGTCTTTCGTTATTCCGGCAAGTCCCTCGGAAAAATCGTAAGCCGTTTCGTATTCGGCTTCTATCATGCTTCCGGTTCGTATGTTGATAAATCCGTATTTTTCATCGTGAGTATAAATAACGAAATCCTCGCTGACGTTCGTTGCCGTCGTCTGCTCGCTCTTGAATACGGATTCGAGATTTTCATTTAAAAAACCGCTGTTTTTGCCTTGTTTAACATAATAAAGACCGTAGTCCGCAAGGCTTGCCATATCGAATTTCGGTTCGAGAACCGTTTTTCCCTCCGTATCGGCGAAACCGTACAGTCCGTTTTTTTCTACTATTATATATTTGTGAATTTCGTTTTTATCCTCGCTTATTTTATGAGTGGTTATTTGTGTGTTTTTTTCTTTGGTTTCATCGGGACGCACGGAAAGGTACACCACGTATCCCAATACCGCAAGAATACAAAGTATTATTACGGAAATAATTATGTTTCTTAATTTTTCTGTTTTCATGCCGCCTCCTGACTCAATGCTTCGCATTGCTGTTCACGGTGCGTTGTTGATTGATTTATGTTTGGCGTATACGCACCCGTATTTTATTTTATCATATATATAGTTATTTGTCAAGTGCAAATCGTGGCTGTATAAAAATGCACAGACCGCATAAAGCAAGAATATGTCAAAACTATTTTTCTAAAGCCGCGGGAGGTGCGGTAAAAGACCTTGCTTTTTCCGCACCTCCCTCTTTATTACATTACGCTTTTCTCGCTTTTTTTCATACTCAGCCTGATTTTATCGGCAATCATTGCGATAAATTCGCTGTTTGTGGGTTTGTCCTTGTTTATCTTCACGGTGTACCCGAATATTCCGGTGAGCGTTTCGATGTCGCCACGCTGCCATGATATTTCTATGGCGTGCCTTATTGCTCTTTCGACTCGTGACGGTGTTGTTTTGTATTTCTTTGCAATGCCGGGGTAAAGCTCTTTTGTTACAGCGTTTATTATCTCCATATCTTTTACGGTCCATATTATTGAATCTCTTAAAAACTGGTAGCCTTTTATATGTGCCGGGACTCCTACGGTTTTTATCATGTTGCTTACAATCACTTCGAGATCGTCGCTGTTTGTCGAAAATGCATTCATGCTTCTCGACAAATCGGGAGAAACACAGTTGCAGAAAAAATTTATTTTGCTGTAAAGGGTAGATGCGGAAAATGGTTTTCTTAAAAAATATGTTGCGTTCAGAGCCGCCGCTCTCGACACCATGACGTCGGTGCAAAAAGATGACATCATAATCACCACAGGATGTTTCCTGTTTAGTTTGGATATGCCCTCCAATAAATAAAATCCGTCGTATTCGGGCATTACAACATCCGTTACAACAACGTCAACGTTGAAATCTTTAATCATTTCGAGCGCCGTCTTCCCGTTGTCCACCGCCGCAATTATGTCGAGCGACGGGTATGTTCGCAAACCTTCTTTAATAGTGTTTAACCACTGCTTGTTGTCATCCGCCAGGAGTACCGTTAGTTTTTGCATTTTGCTAATCCCCTTCTAAATGTTTTTACATTATTTTTTTGATTTTCCGAATATTCGCTGTAAATCTTTTACAGTTACAAGTATATCACATAAAAATCTAAAATTCAAGAGTTTTTGTTAAATGCTACTAAGTTTCTGTAAAATTGTAATATTCAGTAAAACATTTTTGGTAAGATTGTATAAAGGGGGTCGAAATTTTGTAGAATTATGTATAAAGCTGGAATATTCTGATTATATCTTGAAATATTTGCTCTTTTTCATGTAATCTGCTTATCCGAAAATATGTTGATTGTAAAATATTACAATTGTATTACAATCCTTTTTAAGCATGGCGGTTTACAAACGTTCATATTTTGTTCACTATTCACGTTATCGGTTTTTGTAGGCAAATAATTTGACTTTTTGAAAAAAATGTGCTACAATAATATATGTATTTTTAATTTTTTTATTCCTGTTTTATTTTAAAATTAACAAATTTTTAATACAAATAATTATTTCGGAGGTGTATCCATTGCACAGAAAAAAGGTGTTGAAATTGCTTATATGCGGCATACTTGCTTTGAATATGCGTGCATATGCGGCAACGGGAACGGTTCAGACAGATGTGCTTAACGTGCGTGACGGCGCAAGCATTTCTTCTAATGCAACAGGTAAATTAAAACTTGGCGAAAAAGTTAATATAACAGACGTTGTTTCGGGATTTTATCAGCTCAACTGCGGAGGCTATACGGCTTACGGAAGTGCGGATTATATTTCGGTAGACGTAGTAAACAGCGGAATTGTTCAGACAGATTATTTAAACATACGCAGCGGAGCGGGAACGGCTTACGAATCCATGGGAAAATTAAATTCCGGAGATGTAGTTGATGTGACAGCGGTTGTAAACGGCTGGTATGAGATTTTGCACAAGGGCGATTTGGCATACGTAAGCAGCGACTATGTGACTCTCGCACCGAGAGATACGGAGCTTGCTTCAAGAGGCGGCACTTCGAGAAATGCTGCTTCGCTGGTTACATACAGTATGCAGTTCATAGGAACTCCGTATGCAAGCGGAGGTTCTTCGCCGGCGGGATTCGACTGTTCGGGATTCACAAGCTATGTATATTCAAATTACGGCGTATCTCTGCCGAGAACGGCAGCGGGACAAGCCGGTGTGGGCGTTGAGGTTTCGAGAAGCGACCTCGTTCCGGGCGATTTGGTATTCTTCAATACTTTCGGCGGAATCTCGCATGTTGGTATATATGTAGGAGATAATTCGTTCATACATTCGACAGTGCCGGGAGATACGGTGAAAATAAGCAGTATGTCAAGTTCGTATTACAGTTCAAGATATGTATGCGCACGCAGAGTAATGCGATAAGCATTTGCAGAATATAGACTAACCACCCCAATGAGGGTGTTGCCGTGGGCAACACCCTCATATTTTATAATTAAAGGCGGAGATTACTATGAGGATTATTTCCGGAACAAAAAGAGGTATGCTTCTCAAAGCGCCGGAGGGCATGGACACGCGCCCCACCTCCGACAGAGCGAGAGAGGCACTGTTTAATATAATTGCACCGTATGTTGCAGGCTGCGATTTTCTGGATTTGTTTTCAGGCAGCGGTGCGGTCGGCACGGAGGCTCTGAGCCGGGGTGCGGAGAAAGCGTATTTTGTCGAAAATTCAAGTGCTGACATTATAAAGCTTAATTTGCAGAAAGCCGGGTTTGAAAAAACCGCAAAGGTTTTTAAAAGCGATGTGTTTTCTTTTCTGAATACGACGGAGGAAAAATTCGATATTATTTTTTTGGATCCGCCGTATCATAAAGGATTCGTTGAGAAAGCTCTTGATATTATAGGAAAGAAAAATATGCTGAAAGACGGCGGAACGGCGGTTGCGGAGTGCGATTTCGACGAAGCTTTGCCGGCGGAGATTTCGGGACTTATGCTTTTTGACAGGCGCAAATACGGCAGAGCAATATTGAATTTTTATAAAAAATAAAAGGTTTCGCATATTTTTTATAACTAAATTAAGATGTCCCCCGCCTCTGTAGGCGGCGGGTTCCGCTTAATTTTTTTCAGCGGCGGATACAATCTCCCGCTGAAAACGTTGAATGACGGGGCTAAAGCCCCTTATTGAAAAAAAATTTTCGGAAATTTCTATTTTCCTATTGATTATTTTTGAATTATGTTATATAATATATATAATCTCCTATGTTCTTTGCCCCTGCAAGGGAGATTGTATAATTCGATTATTAATGCTAATGCGGGGCAGCGGAACGGAGATTGATATGAAAACGGCAATTTACCCCGGAAGCTTCGACCCGATTACAAACGGGCATTTGGATATAATAAAACGTGCCGGCAGAATCTTTGACAAGGTTGTTGTTGCCGTTTTTTACAACAGCGCAAAAAAGTGCGCCTTTTCCGTGGAAGAACGCATGGATATGATTTCCAAGGCAACGCACGGAATAGATAATATAGAAATTGTATCTTCGGACAAGCTTCTTGTTCATTATATGAAAGAACGTAATATCAACGTCATTGTAAAGGGACTTCGCATGGTGTCGGATTTTGAATATGAATTTCAGATGGCACTTGCGAACAACGCACAAAACAACGATATCGAAACCCTTTTTATGATGACGTCGAGTGAATATTTACATCTGAGCTCAAGTCTTGTGCGTGAGCTTGCGCATTACGGCGGCGACCTGAAAAACCTTGTACCTGAAGTTGTTATACCGCACGTATATGCAAAATTAAGGAAATAAATCAGGAGGTTTCACTATGGAAGTTTTACAAATTGTTGATGAATTGGAAGAAATGCTTGAAAGGAGCATGAATTGCTTCGGACATTCGCTGATTAACAAAGAGAATGTTTTGAATCTGATTGACGAAATACGTCTTAAACTGCCTGATGAACTCAAGCAGGCACGCCGTATAAAGGAAGAATCCGAAAACATTATCAAAGACGCACGGGTGCAGGCGGATAAAATCATAGATGAAGCACGTGCAAAGGGAATTGCGCTGATAGACGAACACGAAATCACACGTGCGGCGAACGAAAAAGCGGCGGCAATTCTCACAAAAGCGGAAGCTACGACGGCTGAAATGGAGAACAATGCAGTGGCTTATGCGGAAAGCTTGCTCGACCGTGTGGAGAACATTACTGCGGACGTTTTGAACCAGGCAAGGGACAGCAAACGTCAGCTCAGAAAATAGGTTTGATTTTTTAATGTTGTACATATAGTATGAGGGGGTAGCAAAACAAAATTGTTTTTCTACCCCCTCTTTTGTTAAAATCCCATTATTTTTTATACACTGCCAAAGCATAATTTATATGTTCAAATGCTTTCATGTCAGCACCTTTTTTGTCTATAATCTGTTCTTGTATATCTTTCGGCGTCAGCATCTCGTATATAAGGAAATTGTGCTTTTCGAGAAGCTTTTCCAAATCCGCATAAGAAAAACAGGTTTTCATCGGCTCACCGCCGGCGAGTGCCAGGCTCAGCATATTTTGCACACGCCGATTAGAAGCTTCGAACAGTCCCTCGTCCGCAAAATCAAAAACAACACTGCTGCCGTCAGCGGAAATTTTTCCGAGAGTATCGAGCATTTTTTCGATTTCGGCAATATCCAGGTAATAGCTTACTCCGAGCCATGAGAAAAACGTCTTGCGCGATTTGTCAAACCCGGCATTTTCGAGCTTTTTGCCGAGCCCGCGTTTGCCCAGATCCGCCGGTACGAATACGAGATTTTCGGGAGGCTCGATACCTGCATTTTGCAGCCGTATTTGTTTTTGCAGCTGCGTTTTCGGCTCGTCAACCTCAAAAACCTTGTGGCTGCGCATAAATTCCGGATTGCGCAGGGCGAATGTGTCGAAGCCGGCACCTAAAATCACATATTGCTCCGTCCCTGTTTTTACAGCCGTTTTCAGTGCCGTTTCCGCATATTCGGCACGGCACAGAGGAGAGGGCGAGATGTGCGTATTTATAATGTAGTTAAGCGCCTCGGTTTCGTCTTTGAAAGTGTCTTTTTTATCAGGCTCGAAAAATTCGATTCCCTGCAAGATATGATTTTTTATGAATTCATATTCCTGCTCCGACAGGAGCTTTTCCGCCGCCGTATCGGCGAAAACGGGGTTTTTGCTGTTTTTTGCGTGATACGCTCTGCCGAATGATGACATAAGCGCCGTTATGCTTCCCATGTAATCCATATTAATCTCCATTCCGCCGCCCTGCATCGGCATAAATAATATAATGTAAAATCTCCTATGCAGGGCAAGAAATAAGGAGATTACTGCCGCACATCGCCGTGTCGAGCGACAGCGACGACTGTTCGACTTTAATTAGGGGCTTTAGAAAAATAGTGCAGAATGGACAAACTGAGCAAAAGCAAGGCATCGTCCTTGCTTTTGGTACCCGAAGGTGTACATAAGTACATCGAGTGGCGAAGTTTGTTCATAGCATAAAGCAATATTTATTTTAGAAATTCGTTCTCGAACGAATTTCTACATCTGTTTCAGTTCATTTTGTGCATTTGGGTGTTTGCATTTATACCTTTATATCGGCATTTTCTTGCTTTATGCGGTCTGTGCATTTTTATAATGCCCCTAACTTCCTTTCATTTTATGATTGAATTGATAATCTGCTCAAATCCGTATTCCGAAAATTCGTCCTCCGTCATGCCGAGCGATTTCGTCAAAAATACGCCTTTGGTTTTGATAAGCTCAAATAATCCGAATATGCTCGACCAAAGTATATATACCGTGGGTACGGACTTGACGTTTTGACGGACAATGCCGCTGTTTTTGCCGTCCTCGACGAAACGCACAAGCAATGCGTTTATTTCTTCGCCGAGCACAATTATGCTTTTCGCCGATTCGCTGAGCTTGTCGAACTGCAAATTTTCCGTATTGCTTTTGTTTACGCTGCCCGAAGAATGTGGACAATTTACCGTATAGCCTTTCATGGCGGTGCATATTTCCCTGTATCTTGCGAAAAAATCATCGGTTTTTGAAATCGCTGCCGCTATAGATGATTTCAAAACCGAGAGTCCCTTTGCCGTTATATGGTTCATAATATCGTCTTTCCCCGAAAAATAGGCGTATATTGTACGTCTGCTGTATTCCGAAAGCTTTGAAATATCGTCAATCGTAGTTTTTTCAAAACCTTTTTCCGAAAAAAGTATCTCTGCCGCTTGCAAAATTCGCTCCCTGTGAAATTCCGCCGCAGCGTCTTTTTTTCTTTTCATTATGCCACCTCTGCACATATATTCTTTTTAGTATACTAACAGTATACCATATATTTTATTCAATGTCAAGCCTGTTTTGAATTTTTTGGTTAAAAAAACGTATTTCGGGAAAGATATATGCGCAGAATCATTTGCAAATATTTTAAACGGAGGTCTGATTCATGATAAAATCAACTGAAATTGAAAGCGTTATCGGACGTGAAATTCTGGATTCGAGAGGAAATCCGACCGTTGAAGCCGAGGTTCGCACAAAAGGCGGCTTCGTAGGCCGTGCGTCCGTTCCGTCCGGAGCGTCCACAGGTGCGTTTGAGGCCGTGGAACTGCGTGACGGAGGCGCACGCTACGGCGGCCTTGGGGTCAGCGAAGCGGTTTCCAACATAAACAGTATTATTGCCGAAAAAATCACGGGAATGGACGCACTGGAGCAGGTGAAAATAGATAAGACGATGATAACGCTCGACGGCACGCCGAACAAAGGCAGACTCGGCGCAAATGCCATACTGGGCGTATCTCTCGCCTGCGCATATGCGGCGGCAAATTCGCTTAATATACCGCTGTATCGTTACATCGGCGGTGTTAATGCGAAGAAAATGCCCGTGCCGATGATGAATATTCTGAACGGCGGCAAGCACGCCGACAACAGCGTTAATATACAGGAATTTATGATTATGCCTGTCGGCAGCAATAGCTTCAAAAGCGCACTTGCAAGCTGCTGCGAAGTGTTCCATACATTGAAAAAAGTGCTTAAAGATGAGGGACTGAGCACCTCTGTCGGCGATGAGGGCGGATTTGCACCGAATCTGAAAAACGACGAAGAAGCACTTTCGTTTATAACCGAGGCTATCTCACGTGCCGGATATAAACCGGGCGAGGATTTCAAAATTGCGATTGACGCCGCTTCCACGGAGATGTATGAAGAAGCCAAGAAAATCGGCAAAGAGGGATATTATTTCTGGAAGAGCGATATTTTCAAGACAACGGACGAAATGGTTGATTATTTCAAAGAGCTGTCCGCAAAATATCCGATAATTTCGATTGAGGACGGCGTTGCAGAAGAGGATTGGGACGGCTGGGAAAAGCTTACCGATGCATTGGGCGACAAGATTCAGCTTGTCGGCGACGATTTGTTCGTTACGAATACGGAACGATTAAGCCGGGGAATTAATTTGAATGTTGCAAATTCCATCCTTATAAAGGTAAATCAGATAGGCACGCTGACGGAAACTCTCGATGCCATAGAAATGGCGCATAAGGCAGGCTACAGCGCCGTGGCGTCGCACAGAAGCGGAGAAACCGAGGACACCACGATTGCCGACCTTGCCGTCGGGCTTGCCTGCGGACAGATTAAGACGGGCGCACCGTCGAGAAGCGACAGGGTCGCAAAATATAACAGGCTGCTGCGAATCGAGGAGGAACTCGGCTGCTGCGCACAGTATAAAGCGGATTTCTTTAATATTAAATAATGCTTACGGGGCTGTTGAATCAAGACAGCTCCTTTTTTATATATCGGGGCAAAAGAGCTAAATTCGCCTGACGAATTTAATTCAGCGGCACAGACCAACGCCTCCCCTGTGTAAGGGGAGGGGGACCACGCAAGTGGTGGAAGGGTTGTAATAGCTAAATTTGCTATGCGAATTTAATTCAGCTGTTTCGAAGAAACAATTTAGCTATCGAGAAAAACGAGATAATTTAGCTTTGCACGACAGTGCAAAATTTAGCTTGGAGTATGTGCAGAACAACAACTCCTCAGTCACCTAACGGTGCCAGCTCTACCAAGGCACGCCTGCGTATGCCGCAGGCATTACTCCGGTGCCCTTGCACAGGGGAGCCTATCGAAGTTTGTGCAAAACCTCATTCGGTGCCACAAACCAAAGCCTCCCTTGTGTAAAGGGAGGTGGTATGCGCAAGCATATCGGAGGGATTGTCAAAAAACGGCACAACCTCATTCGGCGGCATATCTTGCGCCGCAGCAAATGACATATGTGTCAAAAAAGCGTACAGATTTTAAACAATTTATAAAAAAATTTATGAAATTTGTAAAAAGTACTTGCAAAATTCCCGATTTTGTATTACAATAGTATATGGATAATTGTATTCAATTCTAAGGAGGTATAAAAATGAGCAGAATATACCAGAATGTAATTTTGCAGCTCAAGGACTTATATAACCGCCGATTGGGCGTTATCGACACAACAGGAACGGTAACGGCATGCACCTACGGCATACTCGATTCGGCAACGGTGGAGCATATATTGAAAAAATATGCGGATCCTGCCGCATTCTATTCATATAACGGCTTTACTTACAAACCTGTGGGAAACAGAAACAAGCTTGATTTTATCACGTTTTGCGAGGGAGTTGACGAAACTGCGCGTACCTGCTGCAGCGTACTTGCAATCACACTTTCGAACATCAAAATGTTCCATGACGAAAAATATGATAAATCAAATCTTGTAAAAAATATTTTAATGGATAATATTCTTCCGGGAGATATTCTTATCAAGGCGAAAGAACTTCATCTTGCGGTTGACGTCAGCCGTGTCGTATTTTTGGTACAGACAACAAATACGTCAAATTTCTCTATATATGATATTCTGCAGAACCTTTTCCCCGAAAAAGGCAAAAACTTCATTATTAATATAGACGAACGCTATATTGCTCTTGTCAAGGAGGTTAAAGCCGACATTGACGCAAAAGAGCTTGAAAAAATTGCGAAATCCATTGCGGACACGCTGTATACCGAAGCGCTTGTCAAAGTATATATAGGTATAGGCGGAGTTTGCCAGAATATCCGCGACCTCGCAACGAGCTACAAGGAAGGGCAGATTGCCCTCGAAGTGGGAAAAGTATTCGATATCGAAAAGCAGATAATAAACTATGAAAACCTCGGAATAGGCAGACTTATATATCAGCTGCCGACGACTCTTTGCGAGCTGTTTTTGGCAGAGGTTTTCAAGAAAGAATCGCTTGACGTACTCGACCAGGAAACAATACTCACGATTCAGAAATTCTTTAAACACAACCTGAACGTATCAGAAACGGCGAGAGAGCTTTTCGTTCACAGAAATACGCTTGTTTACAGACTTGATAAAATAGAAAAAATAACGGGACTCGACTTAAGAGAATTTGACCAGGCGGTTACTTTCAAGGTTGCCATGATGGTTAAGAAATACTTGCAGTCGAACGACCAGAGCTTTTAAGGTTATATAAAATGATTTATTTTCAAAACGTAACAAAAGTTTATGATAATAACGTTGTCGCTTTGAGAAATGCAACGTTTCATATTGAAAAAGGTGAATTTGTATTCGTTGTCGGGCCGTCCGGAAGCGGAAAGTCAACGCTTACAAAGCTCATTTTCCATGAGGAATTGCCGGACGAGGGAAGCATAAGGGTCGGGCAGTTCGACGTCTGCTCTCTGCCGAGAAAGCAGGTTCCTCTGCTGCGCCGCAGCATGGGCATCGTTTTCCAGGATTTCAGACTTCTGCCGAACAAGACGGTTTATGAGAACGTGTCTTTTGCCATGGAGGTTATAGGTGCTTCAAAGCGTGCCATAAGACGGCGTGTTCCCGATGTTTTGAGCATGGTTGGGCTTACGTCAAAGGCGAGATCATACCCGAATCAGCTGTCCGGAGGAGAACAGCAGCGTGTTTCCATTGCGAGAGCATTGGCGAACAGTCCGCACCTGATTATTGCGGACGAGCCTACGGGAAATCTCGACAATGATACAGCGTATGAAATAATGTCCATACTCGATTATATAAACAAACAGGGTACTACCGTGCTTATGGTAACACATTCGAGCCAGATTGTGGACGAGATGCAGAAAAGAGTTATCGCCATTGAAAACGGTAATGTGGTAAGCGACCAGCAAGGAGGATATGCGTATGCTCAGAGCATTTAGATACTATATTTCGCAGTCCGCCGTGTCTATGCTGAGAAACAAGCTTATGGTGCTCATAAGCATATCAACGGTGATTTTCTGTATGCTTCTTCTCGGTCTTGCCATAATATTCGGCATGAACCTTACATATATATCGAATCAGCTGGAATCCCAGTTTGAAATCCATGCGTTTGTGGATATTTCGTATAAGGAAGCGGACGCAAAGAAGCTGGAAAGCCAAATCAAAAAGATAGACGGCATTGCAACAGCAAAGTTTTCGGACAAAAACGAGGCGCTGACGAGCCTGAAAAAAATGCTCGGCAATGACAAAGACGCACTCGCAGGTCTGGAAGAGGACAATCCGCTTCAGTTTTCGTATAAGATAACATTAAGCGATATAAAAAAAGCAAAAAGTGTGGAAACGTCACTGAAAAAAATCAAAGGCATAGAATCCGTTTCAAACAGAACGGATATTTTGAAGGCAATATCTTCGTTTGCGACGGTCGCAAGCCATGTGAGCCTTGTCGGAATGATAATTTTTGCGGTTATATCAGTGTTCATTATTTCAAATACGATAAAACTCGGACTTATGTCGAGAAAAACGGAAATAGGAATTATGAAAAGCGTCGGCGCAACGGACGGATTCATCAGAAGTCCGTTCATTATCGAGGGTACTATAGTCGGTCTTGTCGGCGGACTTATTTCATACGTTCCGATAACGCTGGTGTACAAATCCGTGATAAATTGGTGGAACGGACTTTTCGGAATATTCCGCCTCGTTCCTTTGGAAAATATATCGTATGTAATATTGGGGGTGTTTCTGATTGCCGGTGCCGTAATCGGTTCAATCGGAAGTATAGCTTCGGTGCGCAAATATCTTGACGTATAAGGAGAAAGAATATGAAATTTAAGTTTAAATCATTTGCGCCGTATTTGCTCACAGCTTTGATTTTTTCATCGTTTTCCGGCATTGCAAACGCACAGTCGACAAGCCAGAAAATATCCGAGATGAAAAAGAAAATAAGCGGTGCGGACAAACAATATTCGAATGCACTTCAGCAGAAGCAGTATTATGATAAGAAGATAGAGGCTCTCGCAGGGGATATATACAATGCGGATAAGATGATAAATTCTCTCGAAAGCGAGATTGAAGAACAGAATAAAAAGATTGAAGAAACAAGCGTAAAGCTCGAAAATAAACAGGAAAGCTACAATACAAGGCTGCGTGCGCTCCAGCACAGGGGTTCGCTCAGCTATATCGACGTTATATTCGGAGCGGAAAGCTTTTCGGATTTTCTGCTTCGGGTAAGTCTTGTAAACGACCTTGTAACGCACGATAAGAACGAAATAAACGAGATTGCGGCACTGAAAAGGGAAATCACGGATGCCAAAGCGGCGGTCGAAGTGAAGCTTGAGGACAATAAGAACGCAAAGGCACTGATTGTGGCGCAGAAAGATAAGATGAAACAGATGTCTGATAAGCAGGAAGCGGCGATGAAATCTTTCATGGCAGACAAAGCGGCGTATAAAAGCGAGCTTGAAAAAGCAGAAAAGGCGAAAGCCGAGGAAGACAGAAAGGCTGCCGCAATTGCCGCACAGGCAGCGGCTTCGGCAAGGGCGGCATCGTCAGCGCAGACGGTGCGCTCGGCGAATGCAAGCGGATTTATGTATCCGCTGCCGGGCGGCGGACGTGTTTCGTGCAGTTTCGGATACAGGACAGATCCGTTCCCGAGCAATCATACGGGTGTTGATTTGGCGATAGCTTCGGGAAGTCCGATAGTCGCTTCAAAGGGCGGAACGGTTGCGAGCGTTGTAAAGTCGAATACAGGATACGGTAACTGCATAATTATAAATCATGGCGACGGAACGTCGACGAGATATGCTCATTGCAGCAAAATGTACGTTTCAAACGGTCAGAAAGTTTCGCAGGGCGAAACGATTGCGGCGGTCGGCAGCACAGGTCTTTCGACAGGTCCTCATCTGCATTTTGAGATATATATAAACGGCGCAAGGGTAAATCCTATGCCATATATAAGATAAAAGGAGCAATACATGAAAAAGGAACTTACGGCATTTCTAATATCCATGCTGCCGCTTGTCGAGATAAGAGGAGGTTTGCCCGTTGCACTTGCCACCGGTATTTCGCCTGTTGCCGCAATACTTATAACGGTTGTTGGTAATATGATACCTATTCCGTTTATCCTCTTGTTTATACGCCCTGTTTTCGCATATCTGAAAAAGCATGGGAAAATAGGCGAAATAATAACGAAAATCGAAAAGCGTGCGCTTTCAAAATCCGGCGATATTTCAAAAAGAAATATAATAGGTCTTATAATCTTTGTCGGAATACCGCTGCCGGGGACGGGCGCATGGACGGGCGCATTGATAGCTGCTTTGCTTGATATGCGCATAAAATATGCATTTCCGGCAATTGCACTCGGTGTGCTGATAGCCGCCGTAATAATGACGATAATCAGCATCTGCGGAATATCTTTTCTGCAATGGATGGTTTAATAAAAAAAGATGGAGTGTGCGGAATGGACATTTTTAATATATTGACACTTATAGGCGGTCTTTGCCTGTTCCTTTTCGGAATGACGATAATGGGAGAGGCGTTGGAGCGCCGTGCCGGCAGCGGACTTAAAATGATTCTCGGTAAGCTTACGAAAAACAAGCTCATGGGATTTCTGACAGGTCTCGGCGTAACGGCTATTATTCAAAGCTCGTCGGCGACAACGGTAATGGTTGTCGGATTTGTAAATTCGGGAATTATAACGCTGCGTCAATCCATAGGCGTTATAATGGGAGCGAATATAGGAACGACCGTTACGGCGTGGATTTTGAGCCTCGGAGGAATTTCGAGCGACAACGTGTTTGTGCGGCTTTTGAAGCCTACGTCGTTTACACCGATTCTTTCGCTTATCGGTATAGCGATGCTCATGTTCGGAAAGACGAGCAAGAAAAAAGATACGGGAACGATTCTTCTGGGATTTGCTACGCTGATGTTCGGCATGGAAACCATGACGTCGGCTGTATCGGGTCTTGCGGACGTTCCGGCATTTCAAAATATGTTTATTATGTTTAAAAATCCGTTTTTGGGCGTTGTTGTCGGAACACTGCTCACGGCTGTTATCCAGTCGAGTTCGGCTTCCGTCGGTATTCTCCAGGCACTGTCCGTTACGGGCAGAGTTTCTTACGGAGCGGCAATCCCGATTATTATGGGTCAGAATATAGGTACGTGTATAACGGCTATGCTTTCGGCATTCGGTACGAATAAAAATGCAAGACGCGCCGCTGTTGTGCATTTGTCGTTCAACGTTGTGGGAACAATTATATGGCTGACGGTGTTCAGTATTGTTTCGGCGGTGCTGAAACCGGTATTTCTCGATATGCCGGCGTCGCTCCTCGGCATTGCAATGGCACACTCGGCGTTTAATATTGCCTGCACGGCTATATTGCTGCCTATGTCGTCGCTGCTCGAAAAGCTGGCGATTAAGCTTGTGCCGGATACGAGTAAAAAGGACGTTGTGGCAGAGCTGGACGAAAGACTTCTCGCAACGCCGCCGATTGCTCTCGACAGATGCAATACGCTTGTGTGCGAAATGGCGAATATTTCCGTAACGGCGCTGAAAAAAAGCCTGAGTATGCTGACTAAATACAATCCTCAGACAGCTGAGTCTATTCTGAAATACGAGGATAAGGCAGACCATTACGAGGATATACTGGGTACATATCTTGTAAAGCTGAGCGGACATCAGATAAGCGACAGCGACAGCAGCACGGTTTCAAAGCTGCTGAAAGTAATCGGCGATTTCGAGAGAATTTCCGACCACAGCGTGAATATCCTGAAATCCGCAGAGGAAATGCATGAGAAAAAGATGAAATTCACGGACAGTGCATACGAGGAATTACAGGTGCTTTGCAATGCGGTTTCGGAGGTGCTGACGCTTGCGTTTACGGCTTTTGTGAAAGACGATTTGAGGATTGCGGCAAAGGTCGAGCCGCTCGAACAGGTGGTAGACGGCTTGAAAGCGAAGCTGCGAAACTGCCATATAAACAGGCTGAAAGGCGGCGAATGTTCCATAGAAGCCGGGTTCGTATGGGCAGATTTGCTGACGAATCTCGAGAGAACGGCAGACCACTGTTCGAATATTGCGGTCTGCATAATAGATTCCGCAGAGCATAATATGAATCTGCATGAATCGCTCAGAGATATTAAAACGAACAATGCGGATTTTGACCGTATGTACAGAGAATATTCGAACAAGTACAGCATTGTGTGATTTTTAAGTAAAAAACAAACATATATGTGTATAATTGTGCAAATTATATATAAAATAAAAAAAATCGAAAAAACACTTGCTTTTTTGCAAAAGTTGTGATATAATAGTATCATTGATGCGTAAAAATCGGAAGGAGTGCAGATAAATGAAACAAGGAATTCATCCGGATTATAAACCGGCTACGATAACCTGTGCGTGCGGTAACGTAATCGAAACAAAATCCACAAAGCAGGATATTCGTGTTGAAATTTGTTCAAAATGTCATCCGTTTTTCACAGGTAAACAAAAACTTGTTGATACCGGCGGACGTGTTGAGAAATTCAGAAAAAAATTCAATCTCAGCGAGAAATGATTTTGCTGATGATATGCCTGAGAGAATATTCTTTCGGGCGTTTTTTTTACGAAAAGGAAGTGAAGCTTCATGGATAAAATACGGGAAAAACTGAAAAATCTGCCGTCCCTGCCGGGTGTTTATATCATGAAAGACGAGGGCGGCACGGTTATTTATGTCGGAAAATCGAAATGCCTGAAAAACAGGGTGACGCAATATTTCAAAAAATCCGGACACGGCGGAAAAGTCGGGGCGATGGTCGAAAATATAAGGGATTTCGAGTATATCGTGACGGACAGCGAAACCGAAGCGCTCGTTCTCGAATGTAATCTCATAAAAAAATATATGCCCCATTATAATATTCTGCTGAAAGACGACAAACAATATCCGTATATAAAGATAACGGCAGAAAAATATCCGAAGCTTCTGCTGGCTCGCAAGGCAGAAAAGGACGGTGCGGAATATTTCGGGCCGTATACCGCAGGCGTGGCAAACGATACGCTGGAGGTTATCCGAAAAATTTTTAAAATACCGACCTGCAAGAGGAAGTTTCCGAGAGATATAGGAAAGGAACGTCCGTGCCTGAATTATCATATAAATATGTGCATGGCGCCTTGCAACGGAAATGTTTCCGAAGAGGAATATGCCGCCGTATTTTCGCAGATAAAGAGCTTTTTGGAGGGACGTATTTCGGAAACCGTGAAGAGCCTGAAATCGCAGATGTTTGCCTATTCGGAAGCATTGGAGTTTGAAAAGGCGGCAGCAGTCCGGGACAAGATAGAACGGCTGAAGCAGCTCGGCGAAAAGCAGAAAATCACGGTATACGGCAGGAGCGACAGAGATGTTGTTGCGGCGGTCTGCGACGACGGACTTGCGAATGTACAGATACTCAACATACGCGAGGGCAAGGTTATCGGCAGAAACCGAATCTGGCTTGCATGCAATCTGAATGAGGACAAGAGCGCAGTGCTTTCATCGTTTTTGACGCAGTATTATCTGAACTGCGAGTTCATACCGGGGAATATACTTATAAACGGAGAAATAGAGGATAAAGAAGCGATAGAAAACTGGCTGACGGAAAAGAGCGGCTACAAAGTCAGACTTACCGTTCCGCAAAAGGGTGCGGGGCTCGACTTGATAAAATTGGCGGAGAAAAACGCAATGCAGGATATAAGCGATTCCAAAAAGCTGAAATCCGCACAAAAGGACGCAAACAAATCGGCACTGGAACAGCTTGAAACGACGCTCGGACTTAAATTAAACAGGATAGAAGCATATGATATATCGAATACGCAGGGGGCAAATTCGGTCGGAAGTATGATCGTGTTTGAAAACGGTGTCCCCGAAAAAAGCGAATACAGATATTTTAAAATAAAATCGGTAGACGGCATAGACGATTATAAATCCACGCACGAGGTTATAACAAGGCGGTTCAGACGCTGGACGGAAAAGCAGGACGAGAAATTCTCCAAAATGCCGGATGCCGTATTTGCGGACGGCGGTCTTGCGCACGCACACGTCATCGCTGCGGCGGTATCATCGGCAGGGCTTGACATACCCGTGTTCGGCATGGTTAAGGATACAACGCACAAAACACGTGCCCTGCTCACAACGGACGGCGAGATTATAATGCTGACTGATGAAGCATTCAGGCTTGTCTGCGAGATTCAGGAGGAGGTTCACAGGGTTGCGATAACGTTTCACCGCCGCCTGATGTCCAAAGATATGTCACGTTCCGTGCTGGACGATATAGAAGGAATAGGCGCAGTGAAAAAACGCCGGCTGCTGAGGCATTTCGGCAGCGTGGCAAAAATAAAATCGGCGACTGTTGAACAATTGATGAACGCTGATGGTATAAGTGCAAAAAATGCGGAGGTAATTTACCGGTTTTTTCATGAATAGTAATAAGATTTTGTCAAGATTTAAAAAAAAACTTGAATTTTTGGCACAATAGAGGTATAATATAATTGAGATACATTTTGATTGGAGGAATGTTCCATGAACGAGAATACACAGGCTGAATATATTGCCGTTAAGGCAAAAGAGGACGGCGTTCAGATAATAGGCCTTAAACGAGGCGGAGATACAAGACTTTCGCATACCGAAAAGATAGACAAGGGCGAAGTGTTTCTCGCACAGTTTACGGAAACAATTTCGGCAATGAAAGTTCGGGGGAACGCAGAAATATATACGAAACACGGCGTTATTAATACGCAGGAATAAAACAGAGGAGAAAGTGATTATAATATGACAGATATTAAAAAAATAGGAGTACTTACAAGCGGCGGTGACGCACCGGGCATGAACAGTGCTATCGCAAGCATAGTAAAAGCGGCAAAATTCAATAATATGGAGGTTGTCGGCATAAAATACGGTTATAAGGGTTTGCTTGAAAAAGACGTGAAAAAAATATCCCTTGAGGACGCAACGGAAATAATGAACCGAGGCGGCACATGGCTCGGCAGTGCACGTTGCCTGGAATTCAAAGAAGAAGAATATGTTAAAAAAGGCGTTGAAAACGCAAAGGAAATGGATCTTGACGGACTTGTCGTAATAGGCGGCGACGGCTCTTTCAGAGGTGCGAGAGATTTGAGTATTCACGGATTGCCGACGATAGGTATTCCGGGAACCATAGACAACGATATTTCCTGCACGGAATACACAATAGGCTATGATACGGCGCTTAATACCGTTATAGAATGTCTTGATAAAATCAACGATACAATGCGCTCGCACAACCGCTGCGCATTCGTTGAGGTAATGGGAAACAAAGCCGGCTATCTTGCTATGGAAGTAGGTATTGCCTGCGGAGCGGACAGTATCATAATTGCCGAACAGCAGCTTGATATTGAACGTGATATTGTAAACGTTATCAAGAGAAAATATGAAGAAAAGAAATATTTCATGGTTGTTGTTGCCGAGGGCGTTGCAAAGACAAGCGGCAAATCGACAAACAAAATCATGAGAGAAACCGTTGAAATGATGAAAGAAAAATACGGTATAGAGCTTGACGCACGCGCGACGATTCTGGGACACGTACAGCGTGGCGGCAGCCCTACTTACAAGGATAGGGTTACGGCGAGCCGTATGGGCGCACACGCTGTTGAAATTCTGCTGAACGGAAAGAGCAACCGTGTTGTTTGCCTGCACAATTCCAAGGTCGTAGACTACGATATACTCGAAGGCTTGAAAATGGAAAAGAAAATCGACAGCGAATTGCTCACGCTTTCAAAGATAATATCCGTATAAAATTTGAGGGGAGGCTGCTGCCTTAGTGCGGCGCTTCCCTTTTTGATATTTAATGACTGCTGAACAATTACAAAATGCACTCATATACTAATTTTTTCGGCATTTTGTAATTGTTCAAGTGCA